>JBLRXF010000154.1:0-7444 GCA_047920875.1 Haliea sp.
GGCTGCGCGACGGCTGACGTTCGCGGACGCGGCCGGACACGTCCGCCGACGCAGAAGCGGACGAGGTGAATCAGCCATAGATACGGATTTGCCCGGTTTTTCCAGCCGAGGCGCGCTGGCACGGCTTTTGCTGTAGTACAGTCAGGCGGCCCGCTGGCAACACCGTCAAGGATGACAGACTACAGGGACGTAGCCGCGAGTGCAGGGAACCCAGGGCAGGGCGCGGGCCGCCTATCCATAAACAGCAATTGCCTGGCAGGTAGTTCAACAAAATATATTTGTTATAAATCCAATAAAATTTTGATTTACTCGTTGAAATCACTGAGTGATATTGCGCCGAAATTCAAGGCTGTAAATCATCAGGAGGTGATTTATGACTGAACGCACCCAAGAACCCGCCGCCAGTGACGGCCTCGACGATATCTTCGAGCCGGCACTGCTGGACATGGCCGATGACGACTTCGAAGAGGCCGTCTCGGTATCTACCGAGAAACAGCGTCTCGCCGAAAAGCGCCGCCGCGCCGAGCAGCGCATCGAACAGCGGCGTCTGCGCGAAGAGCTGGGTTACTACGACCTGGAACTCGAGGACTTCTAGTTCCGCCTGAGCGGGTGCCTGCCGGCACCCGCCGTGCTGCTCTGGCCACTGCTTTTCCTGCCCTTTCCGGCGGCCCCCCTTCGTTTCCCTGCCTAAACCTCACTACCATGAAAATATCGGGCTATCCGGTCGATCTGGGCGCGCTTGGGCGAGCTGCTGTGGTAGACCAGATTCAGCGGCCGGCTGAAGCTGGGCGCGGCAGCGACCGGCGTCAGGCCCATGCCTGCAAGGTTGTCCAGCAGGCTTGCCGGCAGAAAGCAGGCGCCACCGAATTCCGCCAGATAGTCACTGGCCAGATCATTCAGGTTAGTGTGCAACCGCGGAGGACGCAGTTCACCGAAGCGCTTGTGGTGAAAACGGGCAAAGCCACCGCCCCAGTCCAGAAACACGTAGTTGCCGGCCATGGCCTCTTCCAGCGTGTCATTGGGCCTTGAGCTGTACAGGCGCAGGGTCAGGCGCCCGATGGCCACACTTTCCAGTTCCGGTACGCCGGGCGGCTCGTAGGCAATGGCAAGATCCAGCGTGCGGTCCAGCAGCTTGCGCATCAGTTCGGCAGACTCGCGACTTTCGATGCGCAGGGCCAGACCCGTATCCTCGCGCTGCAAGCTGTGGAGCCGCTGCTGCAGGACACTGCTCCAGATACCGATGCGAACCCCCAGATAGACCTGACTGCTGCGGGCATCCTCCAGGCGCACTTCCTGACGGGCGCGGGCCAGTGCCAGCAGTACGGTCTCCGCATGCGCCACCAGGCGCTCGCCTTCACTGCTGAGCTGGATGTTGTTGCGGTGGCGGATAAACAGTGCCACACCGAGCGCTTCCTCCAACTGCTTGATGCGTGCGCTCACTGCTGCCTGGGTGATAAACAGGTTTTCAGCGGCACGGCCAAAGTGGCGGGTTTTGCGCACTTCGAGGAACGTGCGCAGCAGTTCCGTATCCAAGCTCAGGACTCCCCGGGGCAGTTGCGCACAGCTTATCTGCTAATGAGCGGTAGGCAAACATCCCTGGTTTCGCTAAATTGCCTCCCATTCCCCAGCGCATGGAGCAGCCCACTTGCAGCGTCCCATCTGGCTACTGAGCATGGACTCGGAGCAGTTCAACGCCCCACCCACGACGACCGCCGGGCTGGCGTCCTATTACCGCCGCTACGGTGCCCGCTCCGGGGATACTGATATTGAGCTGGTTCATTTCCAGCAGGCGGAGGATATCGCACTCTGGCTGACCAGCTGGGCAGAGCAGGGCCCAGCTCTGGTACAGGCGGCGCTCGCCGCCGGCCTCCAGCCGACGCTGGGGTTCAGCGTCTATACCTGGAATGCCGCCGAGTTCCTGGCGCTGGCACGCCAGCTGCGGGGGCTGGCACCGGGACTGACCCTGGTCGCTGGCGGCCCCCACGTGCAACAGGCGGAAGACTACCTGGGGGATGAGGCACTGGATGTCATTTTCCTCGGTGAAGCCGAGATCACCTTCCAGGAATTTCTCGACAGTGACAGCAAGAGCGCCTGGCAGGATATCGACGGTCTCGCCTTCCTCGAAGGTGAGCAGCTGGTGCGCACCAATGCCCGGGCGCGGTGCCAGGAGCTGGACCGCTTCCCCTCGCCCCTGGATGTGCTGGCGCTGACCTACCCTGACGGCTCCCCACGCTATGATGCCATCGCCTACGAGACCAGCCGCGGCTGCCCCTTCAAATGCGCCTTCTGCGAGTGGGGCACCGGGGCCATCGGCAGCAAGATGTACCAGTGGTCGCTGCCGCGGATCCGCGACGACTGGGAGAAGATCACCGCGGCCGGCATTGCCAATATCTGGCTTGCGGACTCCAACTTTGGCGCGCTAAAGCAGGACCTGGCCAAGGCGCAGATGATCGTGGAGCTGAAGGAGCGCAGCGGCCTGCCGCGCAGCTTCGCCACCTCCTGGTCGAAGAAACACAGCCGCCAGGTACAGGAAATCGCCCTGCTGCTGCACCGCAACCAGCTGCTGCCGCACTATCAGCTGGCGCTGCAGACGCTGACGCCGGAAGCGCTGCGCCTGAGCAACCGCCAGAACATGAGCGCCAACGAGTACCAGCCAATCGCGAAGCAGATGTCGGAGCAGGGCGTGCCCATTGCCGCAGAGCTGATCTGGGGCCTGCCCGGAGACAACCTGGCGGACTTCGAGCGCAACCTCGACACTCTGTTGGCCACCTTCCCCGCCATCAACATCTTTGGCTACACCCTGCTGCCGGGTACGGAGTTCTACCGGCGCCGGGAGGAATACCGGATCGAGGCCATCCCGGTGGCGGGCTACGGCAAGGCCAAGGGCGAGTACGTGGTGGGCTGCCACAGTTTTTCCCGCGACGAGGGCGAGGAGGGCTATTTCCTGATCAGCGCCCATATCCTGCTGGTCCACGGCCACATCATGCCCCTGACCACGCGCCTGCTGGCGCTGCAGGGCGAAGTGCCGGTGTCGCCCCTGCTGCGGGAGTGCCTGCGGGCGGTGGTGGCCTCATTACGCGCAACGCTGGCGGATCTGGACCCCAGGGACCGCATGGCCCTGTATGAAAACCGCAACGCCATTTATCTGGCCGCACTGACCGACCGGGAGCGGCTTTACGGCATTCTGGCCAAGGTGCTGGAGGATCACTGCCGGCGCAGCCAGAGCGACCCCGCCATGGCCCTGCAGGTGCTTGCCCTGGACGCAGCACTCTGCCCCCGCACCGGCAGCGAGCAGGCTGTGCTGGAGAGCTTTGCCTACCGCGCCGATCGGATCTGTTCCGCCCTGTCCGCGATGGTCCTGCCGCAACCAGAGGATTGTGCCGCCAGCGACTGCACCCTGCGCATTCACCATCCTGGAGGCGTCGGTGACATTCTGAAGGACGCCGACGGCGGCAGCTGGCTGCGCGGCGTGATCACAGAGGTAATGGAGGAGCCGGCTACGCTGGCACTGCGTCCCGTCGAGATTCGTACTGCCACTCAAACACGTTCATTTCAATGAAGATAAAGGCAAACAGCCACAGGGAGGCGTCCCAGAAATCGAGGAAATCGCCAGCTACGCCCCAGTAGGCAGCAGCAATGAACAGCAGGCCATACAGTATCGACTTGAAATACTTGTTGAGCCGGAGAATGGGGGCGGAGAGCTTGCCCCCCAGCTGCAGGCGCACTTCAATTTCCAGCACCACCACTACCAGGATCCAGACGCCGGAATTAATGACATCCACCCAAGCCAGGCGCTGGGCAGCTTCCAGACTGTCGGCACCGGCCAGGACATTAAAGCCCTGCAGCTGGAAGATTTCTCCACCCAGCATCGCGCAGCCAGCCGCGTCGAGGGGAACAAAGTCGTCCAGACTGACCAGCACCGACCATGACTGATCGGCCAGGGCACAGGCATCACCAACAAAGGGTGCAATATCGTAGAGCGGCGCCAGCTCGGCGTAATAGCCGGTGAACGCGTAAACAATGGCAATACCGCAAAGGCCGCGGATTCCGTGCAGCGCCCAGCGCACCGACCCTTGTATCCGGCGATCATCGAGCACCGAGGTTTCCAGCTCGAACAGCAGCAGCAGGACAACCCAGGCAGCGGTATCAATAGTGGCGGAGAACACCTGCACCAGCTGGCCGGCGGCGACTGACTCCGTGCCCATCGCCGCCAGGGTCAGCAGCTCCTCCTGCAGGAACAGGTAGACATTGATACCCAGCAGCAGAAAGGTGAGGTACTTGACGGCAGTGAACAGGCGATAGCGTCGCTCGCTGCCAAACACATTACTGCTGGCTGTCATCGGCGCCTCCGTCAGACCTGCAGCAGCAGGTGCTCTCGCTCCCAGGAACTGATCACGCGGTTGAACTCCTCGAACTCATCGAGTTTCACCGCGGCGTAGGCGCGCAGGAACAGATCGCCGATCATGTCCTGCAGCTCCGGCGTGTTGTGCAGGTTGCGCAGGCCCTCTTCCAGGGTGCGCGCGACCTCGACGTCATCCTCATTGGCGGTGCCCTGATGGGGCGGCGTTGGCGTCAGGCCCTGCTTCATGCCCAGGTAGCCACTGGCAAGGGTCGCGGCGATGGCCAGGTAGGGGTTGGCATCCGCGCCTGGAAAGCGGTTTTCCACCCGCGTGGCCTCCGGCGGCCCCCAGGGTACCCGGAAGGCGGTGGTGCGGTTGTCTATGCCCCAGTTGAGGTTGATGGGCGCGGCAATTTCCGGCGCCAGCCGGCGATAGGAATTCACGTTGGGCGCATACAGGCTGATCAGTTCCGGCGTGTAGCGCTGCAGGCCGGCAATATAGGAAAGGAAAGCCGGGGTGTGCTTGCCATCCTTGTCGGCAAAAATGTTTTCGCCCGTGTCGGTGCGAATCACGCTCTGGTGAATGTGCATGGCACTGCCCGGCTCACGCTGCATGGGCTTGGCCATAAAGGTGGCGTACATGCCGTGTTTATGGGCCGTCTCCCGCACTGTGCGCTTGAACACGAACACCTGGTCGGCAAGACTCATGGCGTCGCCGTGGAGGAAGTTGATCTCCATCTGCGCGGCGCCGTTTTCGTGGATCAGGGTATCAACCTGCAGCTTCTGTTCATCGGCGTAGTCATACATGTCCTCCACGAAGTCCTCGAACTCCGCCACCGCATCAATGCTGTAGGACAGCCGGGCCGACTCCCGGCGCCCGGAGCGACCCTTGGGTGGCATCAACTCGTAGTCGGGATCCGTGTTCTTCGCCACCAGGTAAAACTCCACCTCCGGCGCCACTACCGGCTGCCACCCCTCCGCCGCGTAGAGGTCAAGGATGTGTCGGAGGACGTTGCGGGTGGACAGCGGATGGCGCTCGCCATTCATTTTGTAGCAGTCGTGGATAATCTGGGCGGTGGGCTCGCGGGCCCAGGGGACGACTCGCAGCGTGGCCAGGTCGGGCTTGAGAATCATGTCGGCGTCGGTGGGTTCAACAAAATCCCAGTGATCATCCGAGTACTCACCGGTCACGGTCTGGATCATGATACTTTCCGGCAACTTCGGATCCCCCATGCTGAGGAACTGCTGCGCGGGTATGAACTTGCCGCGCGCATTACCCGTCATATCAGGTACCAGACACTCCACTTCGGAGATCTTGTGCTGCTTGAGCCACTCGTGGATGGCTTGGGTATCGGTTTTCATACGGGATCCGCAGGATGGGGTGCCAACAGTATCGCAGCTGTGCAATTCTGGCCGCAAGGGGGCTACCCCTAACGTGTTATGCAGACAGGCGCAAGCAGGCCCGTATAATGCGCCAATGGAAAATGAAGCGCACGTTGCATCCTGGTACGCTGCCACCGCCAACCAGCAACTGGACTTCCCGGTGCTGGCAGGCTCCAGCGTGGCGGATGTCTGTATTGTGGGTGGCGGCTACACCGGGCTTTCCACGGCCATTCACCTGCGTCAGCGCGGCTACAGCGTTATTCTGCTGGAGGCCAACAAAATAGGCTGGGGTGCCTCCGGGCGCAACGGCGGCCACGTGGGTACCGGCCAGCGCGCAGGCCAGGAGCAGCTGGAAAAATGGGTGGGGCTGGAGCAGGCGAAGGCGCTGTGGCAGCTGGGCCTGGAAGCTGTGGACACAGTTTGCGAGCTGATCACCGAGCACGGGATCGACTGCGAACTGAAGCACGGCAATCTGCACATGGCATCCAAAGCCGGCGATGCCCGGGAGCTTCAGGAACAGGTCGAGCGCCTGCGCAGCATCTACGACTACGACCAGATCCGCTATGTGGACCGGGCGGAATTGGCGGCAATGACCTCGGGCCAGGGCTTCCACGGCGCGTCCCTGGATCTCGGCGCCCGCCACCTGCACCCTCTCAACTACGCCCTGGGGCTGGCTCGGGCCGCCAGGGATCTGGGCGCGCAGCTGCACGAAGGCAGCCGGGTGACCGGCTACCGCGAAGGCAACAAGGTCACCGTCAGGACCCGCACGGGTACGGTGAGCTGCGATTATCTGGTGCTGGCCTGCAACGGCTATCTGGAAAAGCTGGAACCGCGCACTGCCGGGCGCATCATGCCGATCAACAACTACATGCTGGCCACGGAGCCGCTGCCCGAATCGCTGGCGCGGCAGCTGATCCGCGACGACACCTCCATGACGGATACCCTGTTCGTGGTCAACTACTGGAAGCTGTCCGCGGATAACCGCCTGCTGTTTGGCGGTGGTGAATCCTATAGCCGGCGCTTCCCGGCCGACATCAAGGGCTTTGTACGCAAGCATATGCTGCGCATCTACCCCGAGCTGGCGAGCACCCGCATTGACTACGGCTGGGGCGGCACCCTGGCCATCACCATGAACCGGATGCCGGATTTCGGTCGCCTGTCCTCGCAGCTGTTCTATGCCCACGGCTATTCCGGCCACGGGGTGCCGATAGCCACCCTGGCCGGCAAGCTGCTGGCAGAGGCCATCAGCGGCAGCGCCGAGCGCTTCGACGTCATGGCCCGGGTTCCTTCCCGCCAGTTTCCGGGCGGCACCCTGCTGCGCTGGCCCGGACTGGTGGCGGGCATGTTATTCTATAGCCTTCGCGATCGCCTGGGCTGAAGATGGCTGCCACGGTCGCCACAGCAGGGACCGGAACCAGTCGCCGATGTTCGACCACTTTCTCATCACCCGCTTCAATCTGCGCAACCCGCGCTGGACCAGCAGCCGCTCGCAGCACCCGGCGCTGAGCGAGGCCTGGCTTCAGGATCGCTTCGATTTATTCGAGCAGTACTGCCTCCCCGGCGTCGCGGCGCAAAGCGCAGCAGGGTTTACCTGGCTGGTGTATTTCGACGTTGAGACGCCAGCACAGTGGCTGCCCAGGATCCAGGGCTATCAGCGGGATTGCCCCCAGTTCCAGCCCGTGTTCGTCGACGGCATGCCCGCTTTTCTGGGGGATGTACAGG
>JBLRXF010000155.1:0-7422 GCA_047920875.1 Haliea sp.
GTCGTTGTAGTAACCGATGGGAATGTAGCCGCTGCGGGCAAAGATGCCCCTGCCCCCGGGCTGCACGTGAAAATGGCTGCCATCCTCGGCCTCGGCCACCACCGACATGAAGGGATCGCGGACGATATTGCCCAGCCCCTGTCCGGTCTTGCCGCCGCTGTCGGCGCCCATGGCGCCGGACTCGGAGGAGCCGAAGCTGTTGCGGATCATGATATTCGGCAGGTACTGGCGGAAGGCTTCCTGCTTGCTGGTGGAGAACACGGCACCGCCAGAACCGACGGCGAACACGGAGCTCAGGTCCCAGCGGCCGGGATGAGCCGCCAGCGCATCGAGCAAGGGCACTGCCATGGCATCACCGACGATGGTGATGGAATTGACCTTTTCGCGCTCGACAATATCCCAGACTTGCTCCCCGACCAGATGATGGGCCGGGTTCAGCACCAGCAGGTTGCCCGACAGCAGCTGGATGCAGGCATACCACCAGCAGGCCCCGTGCATCAGGGGTGCCAGGGCGATACCAGTAATGGCGAAATCCCCAACCCGGTCGGCAATCTGCTCCGGCTCGGTAATCACGCCATCCGGATGAAAGTAGCCACCGCCGCCCATGGCCGCGTGAAACACGTTCTTGTGCGGCCACATCACGCCCTTGGGCATGCCGGTGGTGCCACCGGTGTAGAGAATGAACAGGTCATCGTCGGCGCGCTCGGGGAAGTCCCGCGCCACGCTGCGGCCCGCCAGCGCCTGCTCGTACTCCGCGCTGCCAATGGCGCCCGCATCCGCGCCGCTGTCATCTTCCACATAGACCAGCGTCACCAGATCAGGCGAATGGGAGCGCACCGCGGCGATATGGGGCGAGAACTCGCGATGGTGAACACAGGCCACCAGATTCGCATTGCTGAAGATGTAGGAGAGTTCCTCTTCCACGTAGCGATAATTGACATTGATCGGCACTGCCCGCAACTTGAAGCAGGCCAGCATGCCCTCCAGGTACTCGTTGCAGTTGTACAGGTACAGGCCGACATGGTCGCCAGCACCGACCCCGTGCTCGCGCAAGTAGTGCGCCAGGGCGTTGGCGCGCTGGTCCAGCTCGGCGTAAGTCGCACGCTGCGAGCCGCAGACCAGGGCCGTACGCTCCGGCACCTTGTCTGCCACCAGTTCGAACATGTCCGCTATATTGAAATGCTTTTTCACTCGTATTCTCCCTCTTGCCTGGCGCCGACTCAGGCCTTGTCCGCGCCGACAATCCACATGGCAAAAAACTGCGCACCGCCGCCGTAGGCGTGGCCCATCGCCAGCCGCGCGCCCTCGACCTGGTGAGCCCCGGCATCACCGCGCACCTGCCGCGCAGCTTCCGCGAAACGGATCATGCCGGAGGCCCCAATCGGATTGGAGGACAGCACCCCGCCGGAACAGTTCCAGGGGATGTCGCCACCATCCAGCGCTGTTGCGCCTTCCAAAGTCAGTTTCCAGCCTTCGCCCTCGGGGGCAAAACCCAGGTTCTCCAGCCACATGGGTTCATACCAGCTGAAGGGCACATAGATTTCCGCGCAGTCGAGATCCTTGCGCGGATTGGTGATTCCGGCCTGGGCATAGACGTCAGCCGCGCAGTCGCGCCCCGCCTGCGGGCTTACCTCCTCCCTGCCGGCGTACATGGTGGGTTCAGAGCGCATCGCCACGCCGCGGATCCAGGCCGGTGGCTTGCTGCCGGTAATGCTGTCCTCCGCGGCGATCACCATGGCGCAGGCACCGTCCGAAGACGGGCAGGCCTCGAGGAAGCGCAGTGGGTCCCACAGCATCATCGAGTCGCGCACTTCCTGTTCGGTAATATTGGGCAGCTGCAGGTGCGCCAGCGGATTGCGGGCACCCTGGAGCCGGTCCTTCACCGCAACCCGGATGCCGACATCGTCGGGGGCTCCGGAGCGGCGAATATACTCGCGGATAATGGGCGCGAAGTAGCCGCCGGCACCGGCGTTCAGGTGCACCGAAAATGGCTGCGGCGTGGACAGTGCCCACATCGCGTTGGATTCCGACTGCTTCTCGAAAGTGACCGTCAGCACCCGCTTGAAGGTGCCGCTCTGCACATGTGAAGCCGCAACGATAGCGGTAGACCCGCCCACGGAACCGGCGGTGTGCACCCGCATCATGGGCTTGCCCATGGCACCGAGCGCGTCCGCCAGGTAGCTCTCGGGCATGATGACACCCTCGAACATATCCGGTGCCTTGCCGATGATGACCGCGTCGATATCAGCGAAGGTCACCTCCGCGTCCGCCAGCGCCCGATCGACTGCCTCGCGCAGGAGACCGGCGATGGAAACATCACCGCGGCGGGTTTTGTATTGGGTCTGGCCTATGCCAACCACTGCAGCCCATTCAGCCATTACGCGCCCTCCAGTACAGCGACCAGGTTGTGTTGCAGGCAGGGACCGCTGGTGGCGTGCGCCACACCGCGTTCGGCCTCACCGTTGATAATGCGGCGGAAGACTTCGCCCACGCGCGACAGGCCGGATGCCATCATCAGGTTGCCCGCCAGCACGCCGCCGCCGGGGTTGACCACGGTGTCCTCACTCAGCCCCAGAGCCCGTGTCAGCAGAATCTCCTGGTGACTGAAAGGCGCATAGATTTCCGCGACATCGACCGGGCCCCGGTGTACTCCCGCAGCCGCTGCCGCCTGCCGTGTGGATACGGAATCGGTCAGATCGCGCAGACAGGGGTTGTGACTCTCAATGCGATGATCAATGCCGGTGATGCGTGCGTAAGGAGCACCCCAGGCCTGTGCCTGCTCCACCGTGGCGATAATCATCGCGCTGGCACCGTCGGAGACCGGGCAGCAATCAGAGCGCCGCAGAGGCGCAACAAAGTGCTCCTCCGCCAACAGCTCTTCAACACTGAACTCTCCCGCCAACTGTGCCAGCGGGTTGCCCAGGGCGTTGCGCCGGGAACGCGCCACCACCGCGGCCATATCGTGCTCACTGATCAGCCCCTGTTCCAGCAGCAGGCGCGCCTGCAGCGCGGCCAGGGAGACGGTATCCAGCCACAGCGGTGCCAGGTAGTAAGGATCAAGCCGCTGGGACAGCACAATGGGCAGTTCCCCCGGCGAGGACTTGCCAAAACCGTAGATCAGGGCCGAATCCGCGTGACCCATGCGGATCTTGAGAATGGACTCATACAGGGCCCAGGCAGCGTCCATCTCAACGTGGGACTCCTTGATCGGCGGCACGGCGCCCAGGGCATCAACCCCGGCGACAAAGGCAAAGGCTGCACCCTGCAGGTAGTCGCAGCTGCCGGAACAGACAAAATCCACGTCCTGGGCGCTGGCCAGACCCAGCTGGCTGTATACGGCCTGCAGCTGCGGCATGATCAGCTCGACCTCGTTGGTGGCACCGGCATCGGCGACACAGGGAGACTGGCTATAGGCGACAACGGCTATTTCGCGCATCCTTCAGCCCTCCAGCCCGGTGACCGGCAGCTTGCCGATTCTGTCCACCGGCACATCCGGTTCATCCAGCGGCCGGAAATAACGGATATTATCCATGGCATAGCCCCACTCCTCCTCAGGTTTCCACAGGGCCTGAACCCGCTGGCCAATGTGCACCTCCTCAATGACACATTCGCTGAGCAGGTGGATAAACGATATGTTGGCGCCGTCGGGCACAATATTGGCGACGATGTAGGGCGGCTGGATCGGGTTGCCCGGAATCGGAATGTAGACAATGGTGAAGGACTGGATCGTGCCCTTGTCCGACAGCACCACCTCTTCCTCGGTGGGCACACCGCAGGCGGGGCAGGAGCCCCGGGGCGGGATATAGACATTGCTGCAGCGGGGGCAGCGCTGGCCCGTGAGCACCCCTTCCTTGAGGCGGCCGAGGAACCGCGCCGGCGCGCTGCCGGCGGTAAACCGGTACTTCAGATACACGGGGGACTTGATGCCAGTGACATCGGCGAGGGGCTCGCTCATGACGCGGCTCCTTCCAGCAGGGTGAAACAGCGGATATCGGTGATAAAGCCCTGGCGCTCGTCGGCCCAGCTGATGCCCACGCGGGCGCCGGTCACAATGGACTCGGCCGAGGGCGCCTCGAGGTAGTGGATCATGGCCACATCGGCACCATCCAGCTGCACCATGGCCCAGGCGAAGGGCTGCTGCAGGTGGTGTGCTTCCCGGGGTTCACTCACCCAGCACCAGCTCAGCAGGCGCCCCTGCTGGCCAACCTCGACAAAGTCCTTGAGCGCGGCGCCGGTCACGGGATCGTATTCTGCCGGCGGCACCAGCACGCGGCCGTCACTGCCGCGAATGCCATATACCCGGCCCTCCCGCAGGCCGGTGAGAAACTTTCCTACCACGGGACCGGTCGAGCGGGTATAGGTGAACCCCAGCTCGAAGTCCTGGCTCAGTTTTTCTGCAGTTGCCATGTGTCCTGCTCCCTGCCTGTGTGAGAGCACGGAGTATTCAACAGCACCGGCTGCGGCTCAATGACGCAATGCAGCAACTGTCAGTGACATTTGCGATCACCGGTCGTCACGCGCCTGGGTTTTCCTGTTTATACCAGTGCCCTGCTCTCGGTCATGAGGCTCTGTGCGCTCGGGACAAAGGCGCTTAAGATGACCGTACTTTGACGCACACCACAAGGGAGAGACCCGCATGAGCATCGCCAGTATCGGCTACCTGAGAATCGCCGCCACCGACACAGACGCCTGGATGACCTTTGGCACCGAAATCCTGGGCCTGATGGATGCCAAGCGCGAAGATGCTGCTGGTGCCCGCTTTCTGCGCATGGACAATCACCCCTTCCGCTTCATGCTGGAGCCCGCCGCAGCGGATGGCTTGCTGGCGGCTGGTTTGGAGTGCCGCGATCGCGGCGCCTGGCTGGACCTCTGTGAACGCCTGCGCAACGCCGGCCATGAGCTCCAGGAGGGCGATGGCGACGCCGCAGCGCGGCGCTGCGTGACCGCATTTGTCACCCTGCAGGACCCCTGCGGCAATACCCTGGAACTGTATTACGGCCGCCGCCTGGACTACGCGCCGCTGATCTCTCCTACCGGCGTCAAGCGCTTCATCACCGGCGACGAATACACCGGTGACCTGGGCTTTGGCCACGCGGTGCTGCCGACCCCGGACATGGACAGCGCGGCCACCTTCTACACCCAGTTGCTGGGCATGGGAGTCAGCGATGAGCTCTACCCGCCGATGCCCCCGGGCGCACCGGAGACCAAAATCCTGTTCCTGCACGCTGACAACCCCCGCCAGCATTCGCTGGCACTGTACAACCACCCCTACCCCGGTGACGTAGTGCACATCATGGTCGAGGTCAGCTCATTGGACGAAGTGGGCCGCGCCCTGGATCGCGCCAAGGCGGCCGGCCACAACATCCTTGCCAGCCTGGGCCGCCATGTAAACGACAACATGTGCTCCTTTTATGTGGTGGCACCCGGCGGTATCGCTGTGGAATATGGCTATGACGGGCTGCTGGTCGACTGGGACAATTACACGCCCACAGTGAGCACCGAGGGCGATCACTGGGGCCACGAGTACAATTTCCCCGGCTGATTGGCAGGCCTGCCGGGGTTCGCGGTTCAGTCGTCTTCGTCCGCTTCCCTGATTCGCTGCAGGCGCTCCTCCTCTTCCTGCAGCGCGGCGCGGATTTCCAGCATTACCGCGTCCAGGTCGGCGGGAGTATCATCCTCCACGGCGATCCCGGTGAGAACCTGCTCCGGGGTCAGCTCACCCTCCTCGAACAGCGCCCAGATCTCTTCGCCGTAGCGCGTGCCCAGCAACTCGGGGGCGAACAGGCCGTAGTAATCCGTCACTCTGCGCACGTCCCGCAGCAGCATGCTGCGGGCGTTGTTGTTGGCAGCGGCATCGACTGCCTGAGGGAGATCAATGACCACCGGGCCATCGGGATCCACCAGAATATTGAACTCCGAAAGATCGCCGTGAATCACCCCTGCACAGAGCATGCGTACAACATAGCGCAGCACCTGCGCGTGGTCTTCCACCGCCTGCTCCGCGGACATGGTGACGTCGGCAAGGCGGGGCGCCACGTCGCCGTTCTCGTCAGTGATCAGCTCCATCAGCAGCACGCCGTCAAAGCAGCCCAAAGGTTCAGGCACGCGCACGTCGGCGCGATCAAGCCGGTACAGGGCATCCACCTCCGCGTTCTGCCAGGTCTCCTCCTGCTGCTTGCGCCCGTAGCTGGAGCCCTTCTCCATGGCCCGCGCACGCCGGGTGTTGCGCACCTTGCGCCCCTCGGTATAGGCAGCCGCTTTCTTGAAGCTGCGTTTGTAGGCTTCTTTGTAGATTTTGGCGCAGCGGGTGCGGCCGCCACAGCGGACCACGAAGATGTCGGCCTCCTTGCCACTCATCAGGGGATAGAGCACCTCATCGATCAGGCCGTCCTCAACCAGGGGCTGCAGGCGAGGCGGTACTTTCATACGCAATAATCCCGAGACAGACAGTGCTCTCCAGTCTACCACGGACGGATCTAATAGCTGCTCGGGAAACTGTAATTCTTGCGCTCGGCCGCCCCTGCATGCGACAGCTGTGGCTTCTGTCGCTTACCTTAAGGTATGATTTCGGCCCGACGTCAATGAATGGCAAGTACATGCGTGCGGTAGGAATTTTGTCCGGAGTTTTGCTTTTGTTCGCGGTTTGGGTGCTCTGGGGCGGGCTGCTCAAGACGCCTGTCCTCGAGCTGGGTATTGCCTCGAGCATCCTGGTGGCGTGGCTTTCCATGCGCATGGACCTCCCCCGACCCTACCTGTATACGCTCAATCTGGTGTATCGCCTGCCCCGCTACTGGCTCTGGCTCTTGGTCCAAATGGTGATTTCGAACGTACAGGTCCTCAAGCTGGTGCTGGGTCCCAAATCGGCCCTGGACACTACGCTTATCGACATTCAGGCTCTGCCGCGCGGCAATTTCGGCCGCGCCTTGCTGGGCAACACCATCACCCTCACCCCGGGAACGCTGACCATCGCAATCGAGGCCAAAACCATCACTGTGCATTGTCTGACGAAAGCCAACGCACGCGACCTCGCTGAAGGCGCCATGAACCGCAGAGTCGCTGAAGTGGTGGCCCGGTGACCCTGTTGGTGGGCGCGGTGGCCATTCTGGTCACCATGGCGCTGGCACTGACCCGCGCGGTGCTGGGCCCCAGCGTCTATGACCGGGTGCTGGCAGTGAACATGTTCGGCACCAAAACCGTCCTGCTGATTGCAGTGACCGCCTTCGCCATGGGGCGCACCGATTTCCTGGACCTGGCGCTTGCCTACGCACTGATCAATTTCATCGGGGTCATGGCAGTGCTGTGGTTCGTGCATGAAAGCGGCTTGCGGGAAGAGCGCAAGCGCGTCGAAAAGGCCGGGAGCAGCGAGAAATGAACCTGATCGTGGAGCTGCTGTCGGGCTTGCTGATTGTTAGCGGCGCCCTG
>JBLRXF010000156.1:0-7414 GCA_047920875.1 Haliea sp.
GCGAAGCCCTGACCAGGGCGCTGGCCCTGGCAGAACAGGTCGGTGGCCAGAGCCCCGGCGCCGTGGCGTCCTGCAAGAAGCTGATCCACAGCGGTCGCGACATCGAAATCAGCACTGGCCTGGCCTTGGAGCGGGATCTGTTCGTGGACCTGTTCTCCACCGAAGACCAGCGCGAGGGCGTCAACGCCTTCCTGGAAAAGCGCAAGCCCCAGTGGCAGAACCGCTAAGGATCCAACCATGTCAGACGCAGCAGTCGTTATCGAGGAGCTGGCCTGCGCCCACCTGAAGGTGGGCCGCTTGACCCTCAACGTACCGAAAACCCTGAATTCCCTGACCCTGCCGATGGTGGACACGCTGCAGCAGCAGCTGGACGCCTGGCGCGACGACCCGACCATCGCCGCGGTATTTATCGACGGCAGCGGCGAAAAGGCCTTCTGTGCCGGCGGTGACGTGCAGGCCCTGCACCGCTCCGCCACCGCCACCCCCGACGGCCCCTGCGAGGAGGCGGAGGCCTTTTTCGCCCGGGAATACCGGATGAACTACACCCTGCACACCTGGCCCAAGCCGATTATCTGCTGGGGCCACGGCATCGTCATGGGCGGTGGCCTCGGGGTCATGGCCGGCTGTTCCCACCGGGTGGTCACCGAGGCCACCCGCATCGCCATGCCCGAGATCACCATTGCCCTGTTTCCGGACGTGGGCGGCAGCTGGTTCCTCAACCACATGCCGGGCAAGTCGGGTCAGTTCCTGGCCCTCACCGGCGCCTCGATCAACGCCGCGGATGCGGTATTTACCGGCATTGCCGACCGCTTTATCGGCAGCGAACACAAGGCCACCGTGCTGGAGCAGCTGCGCCGCAGCCGCTGGGGCGACGACACCGCCGCCAACCACGCCCAGGTGCGGCACATTCTGCGCCCGCTGACCGAACAAAGTGTCGGCAGCATGCCCGGCGGCCAGGTGGAACCGCATCTGCGCCTGATCAATGCCCTCTGCGACGGTGACGACGTGCACCAGGTCGTGGACAGCATTACCGGCCAACAGACTGATGATCCCTGGCTGGCGAAGGCCCGCGATGGCCTCGCCCACGGCTCGCCGCTGGCGGCCCTGTGGATCAGCCGCCAGCTGCAGGAGACGCGCCATGCCTCGTTGCGTGAGGTCTTTCAGGCTGAGCTGATGCTTGCCACCAACGTCGTGCGCTATCCGGAGTTTGCCGAGGGCGTGCGCGCCCTGCTGCTGGACAAGGATCGCAATCCTGCTTGGGTATACAAGAGCACGCGAGAGGTTCCACAGGATCTGCTCGACGCATTTTTCCAGGCGCCCTGGGCCGAAAACCCGCTGGCGGACCTCTAACAGAACAGGAGTTGTATCATCATGGCGCAAGTCGCATTTATCGGCCTCGGCAATATGGGCGGCCCCATGGCCATCAACCTGGTCAAGGCCGGCCACAGCGTACGGGTTTTTGATCTGTCCGAGGCCGCCTGCCAGCAGCTTGCTGACGCCGGAGCCACCGTTTCCCCCTCTACCAGCGATGCCGTCATTGGCGCGGAATACGTGATCTCCATGCTGCCAGCGGGCAAGCATGTGGCAGGCATTTATCTGGGCGACAACGGCTTGCTGGCCCAGCTGGGCAGCAGCACCACGGTATTGGACTGCAGCACCATCGATGCCCCCACCTCCCGTGAGGTTGGCAAGGCGGCGGCGGCCCTGGGTATTGGCTTCATGGACGCCCCGGTCTCCGGCGGCGTTGCCGCGGCGGCAGCGGGCTCCCTGGCCTTCATGTGCGGCGGCGAGGCGGCGACCTTCGAGAAAGCGAAGATCATTCTTGCGGACATGGGCAAGAACATCTTCCACGCCGGCCCTGCGGGTGCGGGCCAGGTAGCCAAGGGCTGCAACAACATGCTCTTGGCCATTCACATGATCGGCACCTGCGAGGCGCTGGAAATGGGGGTGCGTAACGGCCTGGACCCGAAGGTTCTGTCCGAGATCATGCTCGCCAGCTCCGGCCGCAACTGGTCGCTGGAAGTCTACAATCCCTACCCCGGGGTGATGGAGAAGGCCCCCGCCAGCAACGACTACAAGCCGGGCTTTATGGTTGACCTGATGGCCAAGGACCTGGGCCTGGCGATGGCCATTGCCGAGCACAGCGGCGTGGACAACCGCATGGGGCAGCTGGCCAAGCAGCTGTACAGCCAGTTGCAGGAGGCTGGGATGGGCCAACAAGACTTCTCCGTCATAATGAGAAGCCTGGGTAAAGACGCCTGAAACGCCCGTTTCGTAGCGGGAATATGCGCCTGCAAAATCCAGCTGAGAGATAGCAGTCAGCGCCAGGCCCGGTTCGCCAGCTTCAAGCTGTCGGGGTCACCAGTTTGCGCGCCAAGGCATAGGCCTGGCGGGTGGCGAACACCACTCTGCGGGGCGCATAAGCGTCTCCTAGAAGGTGTACGCCGTCCCTGGCCGTTGCAACCGCATCGTGAACAACGCTGTCTGGAACGCTGCCACAGGCGAGCACTATGTTGTCAAAGCCTGCGAGAGTGCGGGTTTTCTGCGAGTAGATCTGGCGGATTTGCAGCTGTTGGCCTTCGATGGCAACCACCTCCTGCATGGTGTGCAGCTGCACATCGCGAGCATCCAGACGACCAAGCACCGCACCGATGCTGTAGCGACCCACGAGCTGTGCAGGTCCATTGGTCGCGTAGACAAGCGTCACCTGGTGGCCGCGTTCAGCCAGGAAATCCGCGACCAGCAGTGGCGGCAGATGGTCGTCCTGCGCGATGATGACCACTCGCTTGCCGAGAGTCGCTTTCCCCGCCAGTACCTCGCGAATGTCTGCGACCTGCGGCTGCATTATTCCCGGGATGTCGGGGCGTCGCGCGTGTGCGCCGGTGGCAAAAGCGACAACATCGGCGCCGTGGGCGAGCACCGACTCCGCGCTCGCATTTCGGGACAGCCTTAGATCTACTGGCAGTTTCGCCAGGCGCCGTTCCTGCCAGGCCAGGTAGTCACTATAACGGTGATTGCCCGGAGCTCGTGCGGCCCAGCGTAGCTGGCCGCCGGTTTCTTCCGCCGTCTCCCAGAGTTCGACGGCCAGGCCCCCCTCGGCCGCCAGGGCGGCCAGCTCCAGCCCGGCCGGGCCGGCCCCTACAATGAGCAGGTTACGGCGTTGCTGAGTAATCGGCCAGGGGCCGAGGACTTCGTGACTGGTGGCCGGATTGACAGCGCAGCCGAATGACAAGCCCTCCACATAGCGGCGGCTGATACATTCGTTGCAGCCCACACAGGGGCGTATGTCCAGCGCGCGGCCCTGGTCAGCTTTGCCCACGAAGTCGCCGTCTGCGATCAGCGCTCTGGCAATGCCGATGACGTCGGCCTGACCCTGTGCCAGCACCGACTCCGCCACGTCTGGACTGTTGACCTTGCCTGTATAGACCACTGGCAGCCCCAATGCTGCACGCAGTTCTCCAGCCAGGTCAGCCCATTGAGCGGGGCGGAAATAATCCGGCTGAATGTAGCTGGGATTGCCCCAGGGGTTGCCGACTACGCCGTGCACGTAGTCGATCAGGCCGGTGGACTCCAGGTACTGGGCAATTTCGATGGCGCCGTACAGTTGGTAGCCGGCAGGATTTTCCTCTCGGAGGTTCATGCGCACCCCCAAGGTGAAGGCTGAACCCACCGCATCCCGGATTGATTGCAGCACCTCGCGGGTAAAGCGACAACGGTTCTCCAATGAGCCCCCGTAGCCATCTGTGCGCAGGTTCGTGGCCGGCGACAGAAACCACTGGTGCAGGTCATCGTGATTGAGGTGGATTTCAATCCCGTCCGCACGGCCCTCGGCGGCCAGCCGCGCTGACTCACTGTATTCCTGCACGAATGCCGCAATATCGTTCTTGTCCATGACATGCGGCATGAGGTTGATGACCGGTGCGCTCATCACCGGCGAAGGGCCATGAGGCATGCCGCCCTGATTAACCATTTGCACGGTCACCCGAGTGTCATGGCGGTGCATGGTGTCACTGAATTGCTGGATACGCTCCACGAAACCCGGCAGTCGGAAATAGCCCGTAGTGGTGGCGCCTATACCCGTGGGATCGAAACCCGGAATGAGATGGTTCTTCACCAGGGTTGACAGAGCGCCGATCCAGGCGATCCCCGATTTTGCACGCTGCTCAAAGTACGCGATATTGCGCAGGGCGTCCTCGTCACTGCCATAAATATTGCCGATGGCTGACGCATGCGGGGGTGTCATGGTGCGATTGCGTAGCGTCATCGCCCCCACTGAGAGCGAACGGAAGATATGCGGGTAGTGTGGATGCGGGTTATTGCGGGTCACAGTTGTGCACCGATACCTAAAGGCTGGTCAGCCAGTTGTCTTGTTGGCGTCGATGGGACGATAGTCCCGCCAGGTTGGCAGCCCCTCCGGAAAATCCGCAGGCCGCTGGTCGCCATAGGCACGCTGTCGCAGTGGGCTGCCAAGGGCTTCGCTGTAGTCTGCAATCGGAAGGTAATACAGAAAGGCGAGTTCGCGTTCGCCGAATCGCCATTGGCCATCCTCGAGGACGTATAGATCCTGGTATCGCAGGGCCGCGATGTAGGCCTGATTGTTGCGCCAAAGCTCGGCATGTGAGGTGACCAGGCCTTTTGCTCGCTGCATGTCCCGCTCATCGAGAGTGATGATGTGGTCGTGGCTGACATGATTGCTGATTCCGAGCACGGTGAAGCGGGCAATGAATTGCGCCACAATCTGGTCCCGACCACGGGCCTCCATGACGCCATCTTTGGAGCGGAACACGGCCTGTCTGGCAAACAGCCCGGCCAGGCCCTGCAGGTCATGATCGTCGACAGTAACCCCGTAGCGTGCAACCAACATGCGGATGCTGTCGTGTGCCTCCAGCCTCAGGAGGCGTTTCTCCATTGTTGTTGCGTCCATCTGGCGGTTTCCCTTTATTTGAATTATATTCAAGTTTAGCGTTCGATATTAGGTGCTGTCTGCAATGCTGTCAAACGCGGACCCCTCAATGATGTGATCATCGAGAGAGAAAGCCCAAGAGAGATAAAAAAGGGAAACAGGAATGAACAACCATGAACGACCAAATCTTCAGCGCCGGTATTTCGTGCGCACTGCAGTTGCCGCTGCCGGAGGCGGAATGCTCGGCTTGCAGACCGCCGTTGCTGCGACGCCTGCTGGGGAGTGGCAGGAGACGGTAGATATCATTGTGGTCGGTAGTGGTGCAGCAGGTTGCACCGCAGCGGTAACCGCTGTTTCCCAGGGCGACTCGGTCATGTTGGTCGACAAGAGTGCGGTGCCCGGCGGGACCACGCGCCTGGCCAGTGGCGTGGCCTGGGTGCCCAACAATCCCTGGCTGCGGGCCGCCGGTTTGCGGGACGAGGAGGCAGATTGCCTGCGTTACATGGCTCGCTACGCCTACCCGGAGCGCTATGACGCCGATGGGGAGACTCTGGGGTTGGACGCAGAACGCTATGCTCTGCTGCTTGCTTTTTATCGCAATGGATCAGCGGCCACTGAGCTGCTGCAGGAGGTCGGTGCGGTGCAGTTCGCTCTGTTTGAGCTGCCAGATGATACCGGGCCCTCCCCGGACTACGCCTCACACCTTGTCGAAAACCGGACGCCAAAGAGCCGCTCCATTTGGCCCAGCCCCTCTTCGCCCAACGGCGGCAGAGGGGCCGGCCTTGTCGATGGCATGGTGGACTGGCTGAAGCAGCGAGACGTTGCCCTGCGGCTGCAGCACCGGCTCCTGGACCTGGAAACCCAGCAGGGGCGCGTGTCGGGTGTGCGGTTGGAGCATGCAGGGCAGGAGATGCGGGTGCGCGCACGCAAGGGCGTGATCGTCGCTACGGGAGGATTCGCCCATGCCCCTGAGCTGTTGGCGCGACACCAACGTATGGCCTACGGCAGCTGCGCGATGCCGACCGCCACCGGTGACTTTCTGCCTATCGCGGCCCGCGTGGGGGCCATGCAGGGAGAGCTCGGTACGGCCTGGCGCACCCAGGTGGTGCTGGAAGAGGCCCTGCACCAGCGCATGGTCGGCGGGCCAGTACACATCCCGCCCGGTGACTCAATGCTGATGGTCAACAAGCACGGGCGGCGGGTAGCGAATGAAAAGCGGAACTACAACGACCGCAGCCGGGTTCACTATGAGTGGGATCCGGGCGCTGTGGAATACGCCAACCAGTTTTTGTTCCTGGTATTCGATCAGCGCGCTGTGGACGCTTTTGCGGGCACCCCGCCGCTGCCGCGTGAGCCTGGCGACTCACCGCATCTTATTCGAGGTAATTCGGTTGCCGATTTGGCAGCGCAGCTTGCCACGCGCCTGTCGCGCATTCACCAGGACCACGGTATTGCCTTCGCCCTGGGAGGAGATTTTGCCAGCAATCTGGCGGCAACCCTCGAGCGCTTCAATGGCTTCGCCGTGACAGGCGTGGATAAGGATTTTCAGCGCGGGGCACACGCTTCCGAGCGGGAATGGCAGTCGCATTTCTCGCGGGTTCATGTGCCGCTGGAGGAGCCATTGCAGCAGCTGCCCAATCCCACCATGTATCCACTGGACGCGACGGGGCCGCTATATGCGGTCATTCTCGCGCCCGGGTTGCTGGATACCTCCGGTGGGCCGGTGATCGATGCGAGCGCCAGGGTACTAGATCATTCGGGTCAACCCATTCCAGGGTTGTTCGGTGCTGGGAACTGTGTGGAATCGCCGACTCGCGAAGCCTATTTTGGGGCGGGTGGCACCATAGGTCCGGCAATAGCTTTTGGTTATATCGCGGCGCGGACGGCCCATTCAGCAGATCCAGGTCTGGAAGCCTGACGCTTGCAGCTCGTGCCCTGGAATTGTCCGGCGGGCTGTTGACATGTTTGCGGCAAGCAAGTACATTAATTCTTGAATAATATTCAAAAGCGAGCATCGCAAGGTTCGCAGAACGCGGTCAGGCTCACTTCGCGGTGACGCCGTCCGCAAAGAAAGTGTCACATTTCTATAAATCGATAAGAAGGTAATATCATGCGTACTCACACCAGCCGCCTGGGCGGCAAGAGATTCTCATTGGTAGTCGGCGTTGCAGCGGCCTCCGCTATCCTGGCGGGACTGGCGCCTGTTGGTAGGGCTCAGGCCCAGGTTCTGGAAGAAGTCGTGGTGACCTCCCAGAAACGTGCTGTTGGCCTGGATGTCCAGGAGATTCCGACGGCGATTTCGGTCTTCAGCGGCGCTGCCATTGAGGAGGCCTTTGCGGTGGACCTCACCGACATAGGTCGCATGGCGCCTAACGTACAGTTGAACTCCGCGGGCACCTACCCGGGTTTTGCCAACTTCTTCATTCGCGGTATTGGCGTAAGCAACACCACACGCTCACAGGATCCGGCGGTCGGCGTATTTTTTGATGGTGTCTACGTGGGCTTCGGCCC
>JBLRXF010000157.1:0-7393 GCA_047920875.1 Haliea sp.
GTGGATCCGGGGAGTACACCTGGGAAATCGTGGAAACGGTACCTTCCATTCCAACATTGACTATCGGCGACAGAACGGGTGTTTTGTCCTGGCCTTCCGCAGCCGTTATCTCTGGCCAATATCTGGTAACGATCCAGGTCGAGGACAACAATGAACCCATTACCAGTGATGTCAGAACTTTCACCTTGCTGGCAAGTGGGCCATAGCCACCGCCTCCCTGATAACAGGAGGGAAAATGCAACAGCTGGCTAGGTCATCTGTGGCATAAAAAAGCCCGGCAAATGCCGGGCTTTTTCGTGGCGCTTCAGGGAGGTCTAATCCCGCGTAGTCTCCCAACCCTCTCCATCCAGCATTGAACTCACCCAGTCCGCGACGGTGACGCCGCCAGCGGTCTTATTGAGGTCTCCGATCAGGAAGGTATGTGCCGGGCCTGTGGCAACAAAGCTCTTCACCCGTTCAGGGTAAGCAGCCTCGAGATCATCCAGTTCGGCAATCAACGCTTCCTCGAAGGCCTCGCCGCCCACCTGGACGAAGGTCACGGCTATCACGGTATCGCGGGTGTGGCTCATCATCCCCAGGCGGAGCTTGTCGTCTTCCTCCAACTGGTACTTGTGGTAGTCGGTGGTGTGGCCATCGTCGCCAATGCAGGTATCACAGCTTTCCGGGAAGAAGGCTGTGGCATTCCACTCGGTCAGAAGTTGAGTGATGAATTCGGGCTGGTCTATGCGGCCGAGGCCAATGCCGGAATCGTTGACGAGATCGATGGGGACATCCGGATAGAGCGTGCGCACCAGTGGCAGCGCATAGGTGGTACCAAACGCTCCGGCGCTGACGCCCGTCAGCACGATCCGCCGGGGGGACGGGAAGGCGCTTACCGCTACGTCCAGCGACGCGGAAAGATTGTGCAGGCCGCGATGGAAACGGTCGGCCTCCCCGTCATCGTCGGTATCCACGTCCTGGTCGCCGGCGTGCAGGGACCCGTCACAGTAGGGCAGGTAGACCATGCTCATCCCCGCCAGCGGATTACCCTCCACGGTCGGATCAAGCACACCGAGGGGCGGGATTCCCGGCGCTGCCTGCTCGGTTGCCAGGCACAGGTCCGACCAGCAGGCGCCGCCGCCCTGGAGGAAGATCACCAGGTCTTCGGAGCCGGTATCACGCGTGGCCATGGTGTATTCGCCACCGGTCAGGCACAGGGGGCCGTCGCCGGCGCCGAAAGAATGATTGACGATATCCCCGTCCTGCTCCGAGAGCATCGGGGTGTACTCGCCGAGATAGCGCGCAATGCCCTGATCCAGCAATTCCTGAAAGGGCACCGCCTGCGGCTCTATCTCTTCCGGGGGTGGGGCCGGGGGCGCAGCCGCGATGGGACTATCGGAACTGTCCGAGCAGGCCGCCAGAAAGGGGATCAGTGCGCCCAGTGCCAGTGCCAGGGGCCGCCGACCAAGCGTTGCAGGTTCACGTGCCCGGCGGATTCGGTTTTTTATCATTCGTTGTTCTCCAGAAATGTCGACAGCGACCCAATAGTCTGCTGCAAACTCGGACGATGCAGAGTCCCGCTGCATGTTGCAAGTACATCCCCCCGAAAAGTTTTGGCAACCTTTGGCAAAATCCGGCACGGTGGCGGTACATAAAGACTGAATAATCAAGGCATCGTTGATCCAGCACAGGGTCTCGCCTTGCCGGAAATTACCCTCTGCTCTATCTTGATCAGGGGTGTATAAAAAACTGGCATCGAGGGGTAAACATGGGGAAAGGACGCGTTAAAGCTTGGTGGCAGGCGCTGCGTCAGCCGACACCGCGCTATTCCGTGCTGTCCCTTCTGGTGGGCGGCATGGCCATCGGCCTGGTGGGCTGGGCAGCCATGGACTACGGCATGGACCCCACCAGTACCGAGGAGTTCTGCCTCAGCTGCCACGAAATGCGCGACAACCCCTGGCCCCAGCTGCAGAAAACCAGCCACTACAGTAATACCGCAGGCATTCGCGCCACCTGCGCAGACTGTCACCAGCCCAAGGAATTCATCCCCAAGGTAGCGCGCAAGATCGAGGCTTCCCGCGAAGTCTGGTGGAGCCTGATGGGTCTGATCGACACCCCCGAAAAATACGTTGCCCACACCCCGGTAATGAAAGCGCGGGAAATCGCCCGCCTGCGCGCCAACGACTCCCAGGAATGCCGCAACTGCCATGTGGTGGAACGCATGCAGCTGGAGCTGCAATCCGCCAAGGCACAGGAGTATCACCGGGCCATGGCCACCAACGGCAAGACCTGCATCGACTGCCACGCCGGCATTGCGCATCCCGACAACTCCGGGCAGCCGCTGGCGCGCCGCGAATGAACGCTGCTTCGAGAGGACACTATCCGATGCCTGCCCCACTTCTGTTTCTTGCCCTGATTTTAGGCGCTATGGCCACCCTGACCGCGGCAGCGGCCGAGCCTGGCTACGCAGAGCAGGGTTCTGCAAGCTGTATTGGCTGCCACGACTTTGGCGACACATCTCCGGTCCACCCCCTGCTGCAGGGAGCGCACGGTGCCAGCGACCAGGCCGGCACGCCCATGGCAGAGCGCGGCTGCGAAGAGTGCCACGGACCCAGCGCCGCCCACAGTCGCGCACCGACCCAGGTGGCGCCCGGGGTGAGCTTTGGCCCACGCTGGACTGCGACCGTTGCCGAACAGGATGGCTCATGTCTTGCCTGCCACGGCGACGACGCCGCCCGCCACTGGGAGGGCGCCCATCATCAGCAGCAGGATCTGGCCTGCGTCACCTGCCACGACATCCACACGACCCGCGATACTGTCCTGAAACCGCCGGGGCAGGCAGAAGTCTGCACCCTGTGCCACAAGGAGCAGAAGTCCGGGATCCACGGCCTCAGCGAAAAGGTTCACTTCAACCCGGCCTGCAGCAGCTGCCACAGCCCCCACGACAGCAAGAGTCCCCACGCGGTCATGCTGGAGAATCGTTCCGAGGGCTGCGCCAGCTGTCACAACCTGGTCACCATGGCGAGCGACCCGGCGGTATCGGCCAAGGCCACCAGCTATCACAAGGTGATGGCGCAGACCGACAAGACCTGTCTCGGCTGCCATGTCGGTGTCGCCCACGTTGCCGCCGCGGGCGTTGCCCCACTGATCACCGAGGCCAGCAACCGCCGCAGCGTGACCCTGTTCTATCCCGGCCAATCCGACAGCGAGTGGCTGCTGAGCGAGCACCCCGGTTCCCAACCCCTGCGCCAGGGCAGCAGCTGCCAGCAGTGTCACCGCGGGGATGAGGCCGCCATGGGCGCGGCACTGGCCGACGGGCAGTTCGCTCCCGCTACGCGCGACCTCAACGTCAGCTTCGGCAAGGAAGCCGGCACTCTCGTCATGAACCTGGACTGGAGCGGCACTGGCGCGGAGCAGGACCTGGCCCTGATGTGGGGCGACAGCGGCAACGACGAACTGGCCCTCGCCGGCAGCTTTGCCGCCTGTCACAGCGACATGCCCGGCATGACCCGGGACCGGGGCCAGCAGCTGGACAAGTACCTGCTGGCCTCACGCCTGCAGGAGCGCCAGATCGGGCGCCCGCCTCTGGTCAAGGACGAGGCGGCACTCGCGGAGCTCCGCGAGGCCGGCAATTTTGCCGAGCTGTGGCGGGTCACGCTGCAGGATCCGGTTGGTGTGGAGAGCGGCGTGCTGCTGGCGGGTATCGACTGGCACGAGAGCAGCCTGGTCAAGAGCACGGCGCGATTCCGTGACGGCCGCTGGCAGGTCACCCTGCGCCGGCCCCTGCAGCAGCTGCCGGGAGGGCTGTCCTTCGCCCCCGGGCGCGAGCTGACCCTGGGTATCGCCCTGCACGGCGCCGACAACCCCGGCGGCAAGCACTGGATCTCGCTGCCGCTGACCTTTGCCACCGATGGCATCAACACCGACTTCAAGGCAGATTGATGTCACCGCGCTGGCTGCTGCTGATCCTGACCCTGTGCCTGTCTCCGCTAACGCTTGCGGAAGGGACGGATGACGCTCCCGACTGTCTCGGCTGTCACACCCTTAGCGCGGATGTGGCGGTGCACGCGGTGTTCCAGACGGTGCACGGCGGACTCGGCGGCGGCGTTGCCGGCAGCTGCATTGGCTGCCACGGCGCCAGTGCGGAACATGCGCGCGATCCTTCAGCAGTGATGCCCGGGGTCAGCTTTGGACCGCGCTGGCAGTCGCCGGCGGAGGAGCGCAACAGCAGCTGCCTCAGCTGCCATAGTGGCAGCGCCGCCCTGCACTGGGCGGGTAGCGAACACCAGCGCGAGGGCATGGCCTGCGACAGCTGTCACGACAGCCACCGGCAGCAGGATCCTGCGCTGGTTGCGAGCGAATCGCAGCAGGCCTGCCTCGGCTGCCACACCCGGGTACAGGGGGAACTGCTGCTGCCCTCCCGCCACCCCATCGCCGAGGGCAAGACCGCCTGCGGCGACTGCCACAACCCCCACGGCAGCCTCGGGGACGCCAGCCTGCACCAGGCCTCGGTCAACGACAATTGCCTGCAGTGTCACCAGGAGAAACGCGGACCGTTCCTCTGGGAGCACCCGCCGGCGGCAGAGGACTGCAGCCTCTGCCACCGCCCTCACGGCGCGGTGCATGACCGCCTGCTCACCGCTCGCGGCCCAGCTTTGTGCCAGCAGTGCCACGTGGCGGCTTTCCACCCCAGCCTGCCCTACGGCGGCGAGGGTCTGGCCAGCGGCAGCGGCAACCAGAATGTGCTGGGCAAGAACTGCCTGAATTGCCACGGTCAGGTCCACGGTTCCAACCACCCCTCGGGGGCCAGGCTAACGCGATGACCTGCCGCTCCTGTCCAGCGCAACTCCGTCGATCGACATGGCCCTGCGCCCTGTTAGCGGCCAGCTGCATGGCGGCCACCGTGGCCAGTGCCCAGGACCGGTTTGCGGGTCTGCTCGAAGAAACGCGCCCCCTGGCCACCCGCTGGCAGACTGACTATCGCGGCGTGCTGGAACTGGGACTGGGCTACACCAGCGCGAACAACTTCATGGCGGGCCAGTACAACGGCCTGCAGGAGCAGGGCGGAACCCTGCTCGGCAACCTGGACTGGCGCCGCTTCGCCGGCGCCGAAAGCTACTGGCAGGCGTCGCTGTCGGATCTCGGTCTGGACACCCGGGAAGGTGAGCTGCGCTGGGGGATTCCCGGCAAGCTGCGCCTCAGCGCCGGCTTTGACCAGCAGCTGCAGGTGCGCAATAACAGCGGCGCGACGCCGTTCCAGGGCGACACGGTGCTGACCCTGCCCGCGGACTGGGTCAGCGGCCTCACCACCGGCAGCTGGAGCGCGCTGCCCGATGCGCTGCAGCGCTTCGACCGGGAACTGGAGCGCAACAACTACCACCTCGCCCTGGACAGCCGGCTCAGCGACAACTGGCAGCTGGGTTCCAGCCTGCGCTATAGCACCCGCAAGGGAACCGGGGACGCGGGCGGGGCCATCTATATCGACGCCGCCTCCGGCGACGCCATATTGCTGCCCGCGCCAGTCGATCACCGCACCCTGGAAGCGGACGCCAGCCTTGGCTACAGCGGCGAGCGCCTGCACCTGCAGGGCAGCCTGGCCTGGTCCGACTTCGACAATCGGGATGACAGCCTGCGCTGGCAGAACCCTTACAGCAGCTTTGGCCCCAGGGTGCGCTACCCCAGCGGCGAGGGCGCTCTGGCGCTGGCGCCGGACAACCGCCAGAGCAGCGCCCGGCTCAGCGGCCACTACCTGTTCGCTCCACGGCTGCGTCTGCACTTTGATGGCAGTTACGCAGTCGCGGAGCAGGACCAGGCCCTGCTGCCCTACTCGGTCAACCCTGCGCTTGCGGTGCTGGAACCGCTGCCGCGGGACCGATTTGATGGCGAGGTGGCCACCACCCAGAGCCGGGCCAGGCTGCAGTGGCAGGCCCGACCCAAGCTGGACTTCCAGCTGAGTTACCGGCTGCGTGACCGCGACTACAGCGCCCCCCGCGACGGTTATCGCTATATTCCCGGTGATGGCGGCGACCAGTCCCGTCCGGCGCTGACTGTATACAACCGCAGCCATGACCTGCGCAGCCAGACCCTGGAGCTGGAAGCGGGCTACCGCCTGCCCCTGCGCGGCAAGCTGACCGCGGGCTACTCCTGGGAGGAAATCGAGCGCCGCAATGCCGCCACCGAGGAGACGGTCGAGGACCGCTACAGCCTGGAGTATCGTATCCAGCCCTGGCAAAGCCTGGGCGCCAAACTGGCCCTGACCTGGGCCGACCGTGCCGCGGATACCTACCTGTGGGATCAATCCTATTACGCACTGCTGGACAGCGCCCTGATCAACGTCACCCCTGACAGCCAGCGTTTCAGCAACCACCCCCTGCTGAGCCAGCACTACCTCGCCAACCGGAAGCAGCAGCAGGTAAAGCTGGACTTGAATTACCTGCCCGACCCGCGCTGGAGCATCAACCTGAACCTGCTCTGGCGCGAGGACGATTTCGACAAGTCCGTGCTGGGCGTGACTGAGACACAAATGCAGAGCCTGCAGCTGGCGGCCAGCTACCTGCCCCATGCCAGCCTGCAGTTCAACCTGCACGCCGGCGTGGACCGCTATGAGACGGACCAGGGCAGCCGTGCCTTTCGCGGCGGCCAGGAGAAGAACGCCTTCGCCACCCAGCCGCCGCTGCCCCAGGCCAGCGACCCGGCGCGCAACTGGTTTCTGGCCAACCGCGATGACAGCCTGGTGCTCGGCGGTCAACTGCAGTGGCAGCCGCAGGAGCGGCTTGCATTCGAGCTGGACTACCGCTTCGTGGATACCCGGGCGCAGCAGGATTTCAGTCCGGTCGCAGCGCCAGACCTCGACCCTGCCAACTTGCCGACAGTGGCTACGCGCCTGCATCAGTTTGACGCCAGCGGCCTGTGGCACTGGCAGGAGGCCGTGTCTTTCCGCCTGCAGTACCGCTACTACTGCTACCAGTCCGATGACTGGGCCTGGAGCGGCGTGGCGGCCAACACTATCGACAAGGTGCTGACCTTCGGCCAGCGCAATCCCAACGAAACCGTGCATTATGTGGGCCTGTCAGTGCTGTACCGCTGGCAGTGAGGCTCCGGGAGAAATCGTACATGAGAAACATCGGTGCAAGGACAGTACTGGCGAGCCTGCTGGCGCTGCTCGTCGCCTGCGGCGGCGGAGGCGGCGGGGACCGCGCCCCCGGGGTTGAGCCCGGCCCGACACCACCGGGCGGCACCATCACGCCGCCCCCGCCCGCAATCCCGGAGGCAAGCCCGGCGCCTTTCGCCGAAGGTCCCGGCTCAGCAGCGGACCGGGCTGATACAGCACCCGGGGCTTTTGATCCAGATCCGCCAGCGAAAACAGCGCATCGACGCCGCCGTCGCTGCTGTCGCCGCTATTGAGTTTGACGAC
>JBLRXF010000158.1:0-7318 GCA_047920875.1 Haliea sp.
CGACGAGGCGATGTTGGCCGGTCTCCTCCAGCGTGCACACGTTCTCGCTCAGTAGCGGCTGCGTTTTCCCGGCACAGGTTTTCCAGGTTCTCGAACAGTTTGGCCAGGGGGCTCGCGCCTACCGTTCTGCAGGAGGAGCCCATTTTGTGCGCCTGGTGATGGAGTTCCGCCACTGAGAGCGACTCTCTGTCGCTGTGAATCAACAGCAATAGTGGCTGCAGTTGCTGGAGAAAGGTTGCGTAAAAGTCGGCAAGAATTTCCCAGTCGTCGATTTCCAGCGCTTTCCCCAGAAAGCCCGGGTCGAGTATTTGTTCGTCGGTATCAGGCATGGTGCTGTCCACTAAGAGTGTTTGGTTCGTGGGCGTGTTCGTGCCGGCTGCAAGACATATCCAGCCCCTCTGGCTGAGCGGATGGTGTAATCGCCGGTCACGGACTCCAGTTTGCGACGCGCACGTCCGATAAGCACGTCCATGGCCCGGTTCATTGAGTCGAAATCCCGGCCATAGATAACGCTGTACAAGTTACTGCGATCCACGATCTCCCCGCCGTGGCGCATCAGAACCTGCAATACGGCGACTTCCTTCTCCGACAGGCTGACCTCCTGACCGCCTACTCCCAGCACGCGTCCAACCGGGTCAAGTTCCACGTCTTTCCAGATCACCTGCGAACCGGCGCCTGTGTTGCTGGATCTTGTCTTGCGCTGCCTGAGAACGGCTCTCATCCGTGCCGTCAGTTCGTCCAGGTCGTAGGGTTTGACGATATATTGATCTGCCCCTGCATCAAGGCAGGAGATCGTGGTCCGCACGTCATCGTTTCCTGTCAGCATGATCACGGGTATGTCAGTAAGCGCCTTGATCTTGTTGCAAAGCTGCAGGCCATTCATTTCCTCTGAGCCCAGAAAATAATCCAGAAGGATCAGGTCCGGCCTGGCTTCCCCGGTGACCTTCCGCAAGGCCTCATCCGCCGACAGGCTGTGCTCGCAGCGGTATTTTCTCGCTCGCAGCTGATAACCAAGTACTCTGCAGAACAACTGGTCGTCATCAACGATGAGAATCAATTCTCCATCCACGTCCTTCCCTCGCGTCACTGCTGTTACCTCTGACGCGTATACTATCCTTTGTTACAATCGGGGTCAGTGCAAAAGGAAGAATTCTTGCAGGAAAATATGCTCTGGCAACTCACCTGGTCGTCGTTTTCAGCATCTGTACCTTGGGTGAAACCAGCTGGAAGGTGCCCTCGTGGAGAGCGTGATAGACGGTTTCTGCATTGTGATCAGACGGATAAGACCGGTAACGGGTCACCCCGGCGAACAGATAAATGCCTGGCTTGTCTGGTAATGGCGTTGGCCACAGGGCGCCTGCAAGGCCCAGCTGGCGGATGTCCTCATCGAGCAGGGCGTTTGTTTTCAGCGGCATGGGGGTGTAATCGTCCTCTGCCGAGGACTTGAACAGGAGAAACGCGAAATTGTCAGTGTTCTCCTCCAGGCCCATGTCAGGATGAGTCGGGTGGAGCGAATCTCCTGCAAGCGCTGTTGTCATTACTGTGCTCCTGATCTTGGCCATCGCATGACGAGGTGCCGATGCAAAAAGATGATATCGGTTCCAGGGCCTTCGCACGGTAACAAACTGTAATGGCTCTTCCGGTGGAGAAACAGCCGACTGCTGGGGATCACCCGGGCACTGCGTATTCCTCTGGACCGAGCTGCAGGTAGCGGCGCAGGTAGTGCACGCAGAGGTAAAAAGGCCCTGTGTCCAGCAGTGCTACCGTGGCCTTGAACAGATAGTTGCTGCCGATCAGCACCAGCAGCGCCTGGAATGCGATGTCACCGCGCAGAAATGCCGCACCGAAGGTCACCGTGATGACCATTACGGAATCGACCATCTGACTCATCAGGGTGCTGAAGTTGTTGCGCACCCACAGGTATTTGCCCTTGGTGACCCGCTTCCAGAAGTGGAACAGTTGGACGTCACAGTATTGGGCCGCAATGTAGGCCAGCATGGATGCAAACACTGCCCCGGAGGTGGTGGCATAGATCAACTGGTAGAGGCCGATACTGTCGCTCACAATCTCGCCATTGGGCAGCATGACCGGCTCGGCCAGCTGCAGGATCTGCCACGGCGGCATGGCGGCCGGGCCCACCGACGGTATGGCATCCCCCAGGAAGAGAATGAACAGGATAAAGAAATTCAGGCCCAGGCCGACACTGACCAGGAAGTTGGCCCGGGCGCGGCCATACAGCTCGCAGACCAGGTCGGTGCACAGGAAGGTGAGCGGATAGGGGAGCACGCCAACCGCGAGCGCCATCGGGCCAAGCTGGATGAAACGGGTGATGCCGATGACGTTGAGCAGGGTCATGGCGCAGAGAAAGGTGCCCGCGAGCACAAGGAATACCCGTTCGCGACGTTCCCACACTACCGGTAGCGAGGCCATCTCAGGCTTCCCTCTGCCCCAGGTTGGCGTGCAGCACCGCGCCGTTGATCACCGGATTTGCGTGCGCCCAGACAATCAGCTCGGCGATTTCAGCGGGCTCGATCAGTCGCCCGAAGGCGTTCATGCCGCCGATTGCCGCCACCACCTCCGGGTTGTTGCCAATGTGTGTGCGCAGCATTTCGGTGTCGGTAAATCCCGGGCAGATCAGCGCGGTATGGATGCCGCTGCCCATCAAATCCTGGCAGCTGGCGCGCATCATCCCAAGCTGGGCGTGCTTGCTGATGACGTAGCTGAAGGAGCCGGCCACCGCTTTTTCCGACAGGGTGGAGCCGATGTAGAGCAGGCTGGAGCCCCGCGGCAGGGCCGGCAGCAGAGCCTGATTGAGGCTGTTGACCGCCACGACGTTGGTTTCCAGCACCTGGCGCAGGCTGTCGCTGCTGCAGTCGGCGGCTGCGTCCTTGCGCATCTGACTGGCATTGTGCAGCAGGCAGACGCTGCTGCTAGCCGCGACTACCTGCCCCAGCTCCTGGCAAGCGTCGGCTATTGAGTTTGCCGCTGCCAGGTCGCAGGCAATGTTGTGCACACCGTCGTCCGGGCATGGGCGGCGCGACAGGTTGTAAACCCGATAGCCCATGCCCAGGAAACGCTGGGCGGTTGCGCGGCCAATGCCGACGCTGGCGCCGGTAATAATTGCGGTGTGCATGGAACCCCCATTGTCGTGCTTCAGTGCACGCTTTCCGCGCTGGTTTGGATCGTACAGACCTTCTACGCGCCAAATGCCATTTCAGTTCGCGCTGTATGCGTCTTGAAGCCGCATCCTTAACTCACCCATTGTGCCGCAGCGGTCCGCTCTTGCCTATTGCGCGTACACCCCGGACAATGATTTTCTTTCAACAGGCCGGAACTTTGCTATGGAGCGTTTAACCACGCTGTACATCGACAAGGAAAGCCACAAGTTTTCCGCAGCCCACTTCACCATTTTTTCCGCCACAGAGCGCGAGCGCCTGCACGGCCACAATTATTCAGTATCCGCCAAGATTGTTGCCCCCATGGGTGATAATGGGTTCGCAGCTGATTACAACGTATACAAAGGGCGCTTGAAATCCCTCTGCGATGCGCTGGACGAGTATCTGCTGCTGGCGGCCGATTCCCCGTTTCAGCGCATTGAAGAGGAGGGCGACTATTATCGGGTGTTTTTTGCCGATGAGCAGATGCTGTTTCTGAAAGCGGATACCAGGGTCCTGCCTTTGCGCAATGCCACGGTGGAGGAGTTCTCCAGTTATCTGCTGCGGCAGCTGCTCCTTGTCTCGGGAGACGATGACCTGCGGGAAATCGAGCTCTGCGTGGCCTCCGGCCCGGGTCAAAGGGGCTGCGCCAGCTGGCGCAAGCCCTGACGCTGTCCTCAGGCGGCGATGCCGCTGTGCCGCAGCAGTGGCTCGATATCCGGCTCGCGGCCGCGAAATGACACAAACAGGCTCATGGCGTCTCTGGATCCGCCCGCCTCGAGAATGTGGCGGCGAAACTCCAGCCCGGTGTGCGGGTTGAAAATCCCTTCCTCCTCAAAGCGTGCAAACGCATCGGCAGACAGTACCTCCGCCCATTTGTAGCTATAGTACCCCGCCGCGTAGCCGCCGCCAAAAATGTGGCTGAAGCTGTTCTGGAAGCGATTTTCGGCAATGGCGGGAATGACCGCAACCTCATTGCGCACTTCATTCAGCAACCCTTGCACAGTAAGCTCGTGTTGCCCCCAGAGCTGATGCAGGCGGAAATCAAACAGGGCGAACTCCAGCTGCCGCACCATCTGCATGCCGGACTGGAAATTCTTCGCCGCCAGCATCTTTTCCAGCAGCGCCGCTGGCAGGGGCTCCCCTGTCTCTACGTGTCCGGAAATAAAGTTCAGGGCCTCCGGCTGATGGCACCAGTTCTCCAGAAACTGACTCGGCAGTTCCACCGCGTCCCAGGCCACGCCGTTGATGCCGGAAACCGCCGCGACCTGCTGCCGGGTCAGCATGTGGTGCAGCCCGTGCCCGAACTCGTGGAACAGGGTGATCATTTCATTTTCGGTGAGCAGGGAAGGCTGGTCGCCAATCGGCGCGGTAAAATTGCATACCAGATAGGCTACCGGCAGCTGCAATTTGCCGTCATTCAGCCGCCGCACCCGGCAGTCGTCCATCCAGGCCCCGCCCTGCTTGTGGCTGCGGGCATACAGATCCAGGTAGAAACGCGCCAGTGCCTCGCCGTCCTCGCGGATCTCGAACAGACGGGCATCCGGGTGGTAAGTGTCGAAGTCGGCAATTTCCTCGACTTCCAGTCCATACAGGCGCTGTACCACCTCGAACAGGCCGGCCAGCACCCGGTCGACGGGCAGGTAGGGGCGGATTTCTTCCTGCGATACCTGATAGGTGCGCTGGCGCAACTTCTCGCTGTAGTAGGCCACGTCCCAGGGTTTCAGGTCGTCCAGACCATGTTCTGCAGCGGCAAACTCGCACAATTCGCGCCATTCCTGCTCCGCCTGGGGCCGCGAGCGGGCCGCGAGTTGGGTCAGGAAGTCGACCACATGATCGGGAGATTCGGCCATCTTGGTGGCAAGCGACAGCTCCGCATAGTTGCCAAAGCCCAGCAGGCTGGCAAGTTCCTGGCGCAGACTGAGGATCTCGGTGATCAGTGCAGTATTGTCAAAGCGGCCGGCGTCGGGACCGATGTCCGAGGCCCGGGTGACGTTGGCGGTATACACCTCCTGGCGCAACGCGCGGTCATCGCAGTAGGTCAGTACCGGATACACCGAGGGGTATTCCAGGGTCAGCAGGCAGCCGTCCAGACCCTTCTGTTCCGCGGCCTGACGCGCGCTGGCCAGCGCGGTGTCCGGCAGGCCCGCCAGCTGTTCAGCCGTAACCGGCTTGGTCCAGGCATTGGTGGCGTCGAGCACATTGTCGCTGAAGCGGCTGCCGAGCTCCGAAAGGCGCTGCCGCAGTTCGCCATAGCGCTGTTTTTGCGCATCAGGCAGGGCCACGCCCGCCAGCCTGAAGTCCCGCAGGGCATTGTTGACTGCCTGCTGCCGGTCCTGAGGCAGATCGTTGAAATCGGCGTGCTCGGCGAGATTGCGATAGGCCTCGTACAGCGCCGCATGCTGTCCCATCCAGGTTTGGTACTCTGACAGTAGCGGCAGGCAGGCGTTATAGGCTTCGCGCAAGGCTTCGCTGTTGAGCACGCCGTTCAAGTGGCCTACCGGCGACCAGGCCTGTGCCAGCTCATCTTCCATGTCCTCAATAGGCTCAATCAGGGTTTCCCAGCTGTGCGGCCCGGGCGCTGTCAGCAGTTCCTCCAGCCGTCGCTTGTTGCGTTCAAGCAGAGAGCTGATAGCGGGGATGACGTGCTCCGGGCGAATGGCGGAAAAGGGCGGCAGGGTGTTTTTATCCAGTAGTGGGTTGTTCATAATGACCTGTCTTTTTGCGGTATACGCCGCGTAGTTTAACGGATTATGGCGGGGAGCCGGAATGATTGCTGGACTGGGAAAAGTAGCTGCCTTGACAGGAGCCGTGCTACTGGCCTTGGCATTGCCTGCACGGGCGCTGTCGCCGTTTACGGCTGACGATGTGTTCCAGTTGGCCTGGACAAGTTCACCGCTGGTCGACCGCAAGGGCGAACGGGTGCTATACCTGCGGCACAGCATGGACATCATGCGTGATCAGCCTCGCAGCAACCTGTGGCAGGTCAACATGGACGGTAGTGAGCACCGGCCAGTGACGACGGGACCAGACAGCATCAGCTCGCCGGCCCTGGCTCCTGACGGCAAGCGCGTGGCCTATGTCCGCAGAGACGACACCGGCCCCCAGCTGTTTGTCAGCTGGCTGGATTCTGCCCAGACCGCGCAGCTGACCCGGGTACCGTATCCACCCGCTAACCTTGCCTGGTCGCCCGACGGCAAGTGGCTCGCGTTCAGAATGCTGGTACCGGGTGAAGCGCCGACAGCGCGGCCCTGTACATCTCCGCCAACCGCAATCCCGACTGGGACCAGGATACCCAGAACACGGACCTGTACCGGGTAGAGCTGGGCAGCGGGGCGATTACTACCCTCACGGACCGCCGCGGTCCCGATTTCGCGGTGGTCGTGTCGCCGGACGGCAGGCAGCTGGCCTGGATCGGCTGGGACGACCGCGGGCTGGGCTATCACCGCAATCGCCTGTATGTGATGAATGCCGACGGCAGCGGCCGCCGCGAGCTGCTCCCGGACCTGGATCGAAGCATCCAGCAGCCGAGCTGGTCGGCTGACGGCAAGCGACTGCTGTTTCACTACGATGATCGCGGCGATACGCTGCTGGCGGCCACTGACCTGAACGGGCGCATGCAGGTGCTGGCAAGGGGTCTGGGCGGGAAACAGCTCGGGCGTCCCTATGCCGGCGCGGATTATGCCGCAGGCGGGCAACATTTCGTCTATACCGCGGGTGGCGCCGGTTCGCCGGCTGAGCTGGTGGCGGGGCGCTTTGGCAGCGAGCGTCGGCAGCCGTTGACGGCCCTCAACGCCAACCTCCTGGCGCACAGGAATCTGGGGGAAGTGCGGGAGCTGTCCTTCAACTCGTCGCACGACGCGCGCGAGATCCAGGGCTGGGTGGTGCTGCCGCCTGACTTCGATCCGGCCCGCAAGTACCCCATGATCATGGAGATCCACGGTGGCCCCTTTGCCAACTATGGGCCGCGCTTTGCCGCGGAGATTCAGCTGTTTGCGGTGGCGGTACGCTGACGGCCTGGATTGTCGGCAAGAATGACCTGCGCACGCCCATGGCGGAGACCGAGCAATATTACCAGGCCCTGAAGCTGCGAGGGGTCGATACTGCGATGGTGCGAGTGCCGGGTGCTGCGCACTTGATTGCCCAGCGCCCCAGCCAACTGG
>JBLRXF010000159.1:0-7263 GCA_047920875.1 Haliea sp.
ACCGAACAGCGATTCTATATTGCTGAAGTCGAGATTTGCGATGAGAATTTCACTGGTGCCAAAGCGGGCCAGAAAAATATTGACGCCATTGCTTGCCGCATCGAGAAGCTGTTCGAACGTGCCGGGCAGTGTCGTGATATTTCCTGTAGGCGTTCCGTCCAGGTTAAACTCACGCACTTCCGTGCCCGAGCGGTTCAAAATCAGTATTCCGTCTGCAGTGGCGAACATCGGGTAAACTAGCGGGAAAGACGCAGTGTCGCTGACAATTGTCCCATTTTGCACAATCAGCAACCGTTGACTGTCTCCGTCGGTGATGTAGTAAGGAGTCTGCTGAGCGTGGCTGGCGGTGGTGAGCAAAAGCAGCACCAGCGCGCTGCAAAAAAAGCTTTTGGTTCCCATCGCAATGCCCCCACTCCAGATTTATCATGAAAGCCTTGGCAAAAATAAACTTCCTGACTGATGCTGTCAAATGTACTTGCTGGATCACAGATATTCGTCACATTCAGGCCTGATGGATCCGCGAATCATGCCACCCGCATCGGCGATGCAACAGCGCCTGGTGGGCCGCGGCCGGCCAACCCGCTAAGGCAGGTGTCCAGGAAATCCCGGAAGGTAATCAGACAGCACCCGCAGGATGGTGTGGCGGGAGGGAATCATTTCCTCGGCAAACATGTTGAAGGTTACCAGTCGCATGGCGCCGGCCGATTCAAAGCCCGCTTGTTCGGCGATGTCCTCCAGGATGGCTCTGACCCGGCTGGTATTCAGGCCGTGATCGGTCGCGATCTGGTGCAGGGCTGAACCGCTGATGTAGTCCTCGAAAATCTGTATGGTCTCAAGGGTCCAGCGTGCGCCTCGGGACCCGACGATGGTGCCGTCCTGCTCTGCCCGGGCTACCGAGCGGTTGAAGGGATCCTCGACGTTGGCCAGGTAGAGGAGATAGCCCTGCTTCAGCCGGATCATGTTGATGATGCAGCGAAACATGCGTCCCTTGGGGGTGACAATCCAGGCCCAGACAGTGGCGTTACCGTGCTGCCGGGCAACCTCTGTCAGCATGTTAGCGACACCGTTGGAGGTGGCCTTGGGTGCTGCCATCTGCCGCCGCCATGTCGGAGGCAGCACAGCGACCATGGCCTCGCGGTTGGCGGCCTCGATGAGCGTCATGCCAAGGACTTCTTCCAGCGTCACATCGTGCAGCCTGAGAGCGGCAGGCGACATGGAGAGAATGCGCAGATCATCATCAAGTGCAATCACCGGCATGATGTATCCTATACTCTCAGCCCATTCCATGCCGACCTCTGTCATGTGCTGATGCGCCTCCAGTGTCATTGTGAGCAAGTATTTTGGGATCGGGGAGATGTCCCTGAGAATGATACCCTGTTCTGCCTGTTTTTGGATCTGCTGCGCGGCCCCAAGGCGCCCTTGAGGCGCCATCGGGTCTGACTAGGAGGGGGGAGTGTCGTCCAGCGGGAAGCCGGGCAGCTCATCGGACATCACCGGAAAAATGGCATGCCGCGCGGGAATCAGTTCTTCGGCGTAGCTTCTGTAGGCGCTATTGCGCAGCGCGCCCGCGGTTTTCAGGCCCTTGCTGATTGCCAGGTCATCCAGAATCGACCGTACCCTGCTGGGCGGAATGGCGTGGTCAGCGGAGATCTGTTGCAGTGAGTTGCCGCGAATGAAATCCTCAAACAGGGCTATGGTCTGAAAAGTCCATTCGGTGCCATCGGAATCGACCATGGTGCCGTTCTGGTCTGCGCGCACCATGGTGCAGGAAAAGGAGTCTTCAACATTGACCACATAACTCAGGAAACCCGATTCCAGCTTCACCATGTTGATAATGCTGCGATACAGTCGGCCTTTGGGAGTCATCATCCAGATCCAGGCGGCAGCGTTGCCGTAGAGACGGGCTGCTTCCTCCAGCATTCCGCCCACGGGGTGTGTGTCACTGATCACGCTGCGGCGCCACTGCGGGGGGAGCACGGCGAGCACCTCCTCTCGCTGTGCAAGCTCCGACAGGGTACGGCCTCGTGCCTGCTCCAGGGTAACCCCGCTCAGTCGCAGGGCAGCCGGCGACATCGAGACCACGCGCATCGCATCATCCAGCCGCGTAACCGGCAGCCGTTCACCTGTTTCCTGTACCCAATCCATGCTGTTGTGGTGCCAGTTTCTTATTGCTTCAACGGGGGATGACGATCTGCCCCTTGCCGGGGCTTCAGCCATTCATTTGCCTGTGTGGATCATAGCAGCAGAGAGTGGCCGATCCATCGCGGGCTGTGTTTGCCTGCCCCAGTTGACGGTGTTATCGTGCGGGTCCTCGTTTTAATGTCGCTTTAGACTCCCCCGGGCGGTGTGTGCCAGTCGCACTGCAGCCGCTGTTGCAAACTGTTTTTGGTAAACCTTGAATTGAGCCCGCAAGTACCGTTCAATCGGGTGCCAGCCGGGGCAGAAGAGCTCTGGCTGTCAGCAGACACTGCCGGAAAGGCACCAGGCGCCTTTGTGGGCCACCAGGAGCAGGTCTTTGCACAACGCTTATCGCTATTCGCTGGGCACCAGGACCTACCAGTTCCGTGATTTGGCAGAGCTGATGGCCAGGGCGACCCCGGCCCGATCCGGCGATCGGCTCGCCGGCGTCATTGCCCGCTCTGCCGAGGAGCGCGCCGTAGCGCAAATGGCCCTGGCCGACGTGCCGCTGAAGAATTTTCTGAACGAGGCGGTGGTCCCCTACGAGCTGGACGAAGTGACGCGTCTGGTAATGGACGATCACGACGCTCCGGCCTTTGCCCCAATCAGCCATTTTACCGTGGGTGATTTCCGCAACTGGTTGCTGTCGGACTTGGCCGATGGCGCTGCCCTGGTGAGCATCCGCAGCGGCATTACGCCGGAGATGGCCGCCGCGGTGAGCAAGATCATGCGCAACCAGGACCTGATTCTTGCCGCCCAGAAGTGCCGCGTCACCACCGCCTTCCGCAGTACCATTGGCTTGCCGGGGCGCCTGGCAACCCGCTTGCAGCCCAACCACCCCACCGATGACTTGAACGGCATCGCTGCCAGCATTCTGGATGGGCTGCTCTACGGCAGCGGCGATGCGGTGATTGGCATCAACCCGGCTACCGACAACGTGGCCCAGGCCACCCGTCTGCTGAGATTGATGGACGACATTATTACCCGCTACGAAATCCCCACCCAGTCCTGTGTGTTGACCCATGTGACCAACACCCTTGAATGCATCGAGCAGGGCGCGCCTGTGGATCTGGTGTTTCAATCCATAGGTGGCACCGAAGCCACCAATGCGAGCTTCGGTTTCAACCTCGCTACCCTGGCTGAAGCCCAGCAGGCGGCGCTTGCGCTGCAGCGGGGGTCGGTGGGCAATAACGTCATGTATTTTGAGACCGGCCAGGGCAGCGCATTGTCGGCCAACGCGCACCACGGCCTCGATCAGCAGACCTGCGAGGCGCGCGCCTATGCGGTGGCGCGCAAATTCAGTCCCCTGCTGGTAAATACCGTGGTGGGCTTCATTGGCCCGGAGTACCTGTTCGACGGCAAGGAGATTATCCGTGCCGGGCTGGAGGATCACTTTTGCGGCAAGCTGCTAGGGCTGCCCATGGGCTGCGACGTCTGTTATACCAACCACGCGGAAGCCGATCAGGATGACATGGACAACCTGCTGACCCTGCTGGCCACCGCGGGTTGCTCCTTCGTTATGGGCGTGCCCGGGGCTGACGATATCATGTTGAATTACCAGTCCACCTCCTTCCACGATGCCCTCTATGCACGCCGGGTCCTCGGGCTTGGGCCGGCGCCGGAGTTCGAGCGCTGGCTGGAAAACATGCAGATCATGAGCAATGCCGCCGAGGCCCGTTTACGCGATACACCGCCGCCGGCATTAATGGCGGGGCTACAAGCCCTGCCTGCCGATAACGCCGGTCGGAACAGGCACCATGACTGACTCCCCGGATGAGGGCGGGGCAGGGGGCAGCGGGGTTGTTGCCAACCCCTGGCGCACCCTGCGGCAGTTTACCGACGCGCGTATTGGGCTGGGGCGAAGCGGTGTCAGCCTCCCTACCAGGGAGCTGCTGGCATTCCAGCTTGCACATGCCCAGGCGCGGGATGCGGTGCATACCCCGCTGGATTGGGCGGCGCTCACGAGCGCGCTGGAGAACCTCATTCCGCAGCATACGCTGCTGAACCCGCAGCCTCCCCTGCAGCTGCACAGTGAGGCCGCTGACCGTGTCACCTACTTGCAGCGCCCCGATCTGGGGCGGCGGCTCAGCGAGGCTTCCCGCGCAGCGCTGCGGCCACAGACACACGTGCCGGAGCAGGGCTTTGATCTGGCCCTGGTGATTGCCGACGGTTTGTCCGCAACGGCGGTACAGCGCAATGCGGTGCCCCTCGTTGCAGCGCTGTGCGACGAGCTGGCCGATGACCCCCGGCGCTGGACTCTCGCGCCCATCGTGCTCGTCGCACAGGGCCGCGTTGCGGTGGGTGACGAGGTGGGCGAGCTGTTGAATGCCAGAGCGGTGCTGGTCTTGATCGGCGAACGCCCTGGCCTCAGCTCCCCAGACAGTCTGGGACTGTATCTGACCTGGGCCCCCGAGCGGGGGCTCTCCGATGCGCGGCGCAACTGTATTTCCAATGTCCGCCCGGAAGCGCTGCAGTATGCGGAAGCAGCGCGCAGAGCCCGCTATTTGCTGCGTGAATCCCGCCGTCTCGGCCTTTCCGGCGTGGGTCTGAAAGACCGCAGCGATGCCCTGGAAGATCTGTCGGGTACAACCCCGCCCAGCCAATCCCTGCACCATCAACCCAAGGAGTGAGCCGAGACCATGTCCGCATTGCATCAGGATTACCTGGCCAAACGACAATTGAAAACAGGGACGGCTGGCTGGATTCTCCTCGCCGGTCTCGGCGTGTCTTACGTTATTTCCGGCGATTTTGCCGGCTGGAACTTTGGTATCGCCCAGGCTGGCTGGGGTGGGTTTGCCATTGCGGCCGTGCTGATGGCGGTCATGTATTTCACCCTGGTGCTGTCGCTGGCGGAAATGTCAGCGGCGATTCCTGCGGCTGGCGGGGGCTACAGCTTCGCCCGCCAGGCCATGGGCCCTGCCGGCGGCTATTTGACCGGGCTCGCGGTACTGATCGAATACGCCCTGGCACCCGCGGCCATTGTCATCTTCATCGGCGCTGCCGTTGAGGCCCTGCTCGGTTTCGATGGCCCCTGGGTCTACGCTGTTTTTTACGCCGTGTTTATTGGCATACATCTCGCTGGCGTTGGCGAAGCCCTGAAAGTCATGATGGTGATCTCTGGCCTGGCGGTGGTGGCCATCGTCGCCACCGCTGTGGCCTTGCTCGGCAGCTTCGATACCGCCAACCTGTTCGATATTGTCCCGAGCGACGGGGGGTCTGCCTGGCTGCCCATGGGCTGGTACGGTGTCTGGGCTGCGCTGCCCTTCGCCATGTGGCTGTTTCTGGCGGTGGAGGGCGTGCCCCTGGCTGCGGAGGAGGCGCGGGATCCCGCCAGGGATGTACCGAAGGGTATTATCGGTGCCATGGTATTCCTGCTGTTTACCGCGTTGCTGGTGGTGGTATTGATTCCAGGCGCGGCCGGTGCGGCCTTCACCGGCGCCAGCGCGGTTCCTCTGGTGGACGCCTTGAACGCAACCGGCCATGCCGGCCTTGCCACTCTCGTCAACGTGCTCGGCCTTGCCGGACTCGTTGCGTCTTTCTTCTCGATCATCTACGGCTACAGCCGTCTGATCTTTGCGCTGTCCCGAGCGGGCTATTTCCCCAGAGCGCTCTCCCTGACCACCCAGCGTAAAGTGCCTGCCCGCGCGTTGATTGTGCCCGGTATTCTGGGTTTCATTGCGTCACTCAGCGGCGAGGGCGATTTGATGCTGGCGATGGCCGTCGTTGGGGCCACCTTGTCCTATGCGTTGATGGCGCTCAGCCATATTCTGCTGCGGGTCCGGCAGCCCGGGTTGCTGCGGCCCTATCGCACGCCGGGCGGCGTGGTCACCTCCGGTATTGCGCTGGTTCTGTCGCTGGTCGCGTTGACCGGCGTCTATGCCTTCGATCCCCGCGCCTTTTTCTACACGCTGACTCTGTTTGGCGTAGGTGCTGCGTATTACTTCGGCTTTAGCCGGCACCATCTTGTGGCCAAGACTGCCGATGAGGAGTTTGCCATGGTGCAGGCGGCGGAGGCCGACCTCTACGCGGAAGCACCAGCGGGCTGAGAAGTTCCTTACCTTAAGAGTATCACCTGGCTGTCGATAACAGGCTCGGGATCCCTTGCCAGCGCCGGAACGTGTCGGCTGGATACCTCATTTCAGTCCTCGTGAACGCCCATGCGCCATACGCATAGATAACTGCCATACAACGCATTGTACACATGATCGGCGCATGGGTAGCATTTGCAGTCTAGCTGCTGAAATGCCCGAGGTTAGCGCCATGTCAAACCGTTCCAGGATCGTCAGGTTCACTGTGTCCATAACCGCCGCCTGGGCCTTCCTGTCTGGCGCCAGCACGGCGGTCGCCGCCGGGGGCGGGGCGGTACTGTCCGATCCGGGAGCGCTGGAAGGCCGTCACTTCGACCCCAAGGGCAAGCTGCCTTCGAGCTTTACGACAGAACGACAGCAGCAGCTCCGTGTCACGCTGCCCTTCGAGGACCAGCGAGAGTTCGATGAGGCCAGCCGAGGCTTTATCGCCGCGCCGCCGTACAAACAGATCAGGGCCGATGCGGGCAACGTGGCCTGGGACATGGCGAGCTACGAGTTTCTGCTCCAGGACAAGGCGTTCGACAGCATCCATCCCTCGCTGCAGCGCCAGGCAGTGCTCAACATGGCCTATGGCCTCTACGAAGTCGTGCCGGGGCGGATCTATCAGGTGCGCGGTTTTGACCTGGCCAACATCAGCTTCATCAAGAGCGACTCCGGCTGGATTGTGTTCGACCCGCTCACCGCGAAGGAAACCGCCCGCGCGGCACTGGCCTTCATCAATGAGCAGCTTGGTGAGCGCCCCGTGGTGGCGGTGGTCTATTCGCATTCGCACGGTGACCACTACGGCGGTGTGCGCGGTGTGGTGGACGAGGCGGATGTGCGCAGCGGCAAGGTGCCGGTGATTGCCCCGGCAGGGTTCATGGAGCACGCCATCGCGGAAAACGTCTACGCCGGCAACGCGATGAGCCGCCGGATGTTCTTCCAGTACGGTGTGCTGCTGCCACGCAGTCCTTTCGGGCACGTCGATCAGTCGATTGGCAAGAACACTGCGGCGGGC
>JBLRXF010000160.1:0-7241 GCA_047920875.1 Haliea sp.
CTGAAGAAGACGACACACATGCGAAAATACGGAGCAGCCCATCTTCAACGATTGCCCTTCATGCCGGACGACGAGATACAAAGCCTTGGGTATTGGAACGATATGAATAGAGCCAAACTCAGCTCGGTGATGATGGATGGATCCCTGGGTGTGGATGGCAAGACGCCGACTGACTACGACTACAATGTTGCCGTCACCCGTCAGGTCGTGGAAATGGCCCACGCCTGCGGGGTCTCGGTTGAAGGTGAGCTCGGGTGCCTGGGCTCCCTGGAAACCGGGCAGGCCGGTGAGGAAGATGGTGTTGGCGCGGCAGGTACGCTGAGTCACGAGCAGATGCTGACCGACCCGGAAGAGGCCGCGGACTTCGTCAAGGCGACGGGGGTTGATGCCCTCGCCATCGCCTGCGGCACCAGTCACGGCGCCTACAAGTTCAGCCGCCCCCCGACCGGCGATATTCTCGCCATCGACCGTATCAAGGAGATCCATTCCCGCATCCCGGACACCCACCTGGTGATGCACGGTTCCTCGTCGGTGCCCCAGGAGTGGCTGGCCATCATCAACGAATTCGGCGGTGATATTGGGGAAACCTATGGCGTGCCGGTGGAGCAGATTCAGGAAGGCATTCGCCACGGGGTCCGCAAGATCAATATCGACACCGACCTGCGCCTGGCGTCCACCGGAGCGGTACGGCGCTTTCTGGCCCAGCACCCGTCAGAGTTCGACCCGCGCAAGTACCTTGCTGCAACAACCCTGGCGATGAAAGATATTTGTATTGCCCGCTATGAAGCCTTCGGCACCGCCGGCCAGGCAGATAAAATCAAGGTCCGTTCCCTGATTGCCATGCAGGAAGCCTATGACGCGGGGAAGTTGGACCCCAAGGTCAACTAGCCGCCAGGCTGCGTGGCGCGCCCCGACCGCCAAAGCCTTGAGGCCCTGCGCGTCGCGCTGCCGCCTCTTGGCGAAGCGGGCCCGATGCCGGGCCTGGCGCAGTACCTGGAGTACTACGCCCTGGACTTTCCCCGGCAACGGCCCGCAGTAAGCCACAGGATAGGTACTATCCCCAGCGGTGATTACCAACTGGCCGTGCATTGTTGGCAGCAAGCTGACGCCCGCTACAACCTGCTGCTGGTGCACGGCTATCTGGATCACGTTGGCCTTTATGGGAAGCTGATAGGGCACGCCCTGGAGCGCGGCTGCAATGTCGTGGCATTCGACCTCCCTGGCCACGGCCTGTCTACCGGTACCTCTGTCGCGATTGGCAGTTTCCGTGACTATGGCGATGCCATCCGTGATGTGCTGGCGGCGGTAAAGCTGCCGCCCCTGCCCTGGCAGGCCATGGCCCAGAGTACGGGCGGTGCCGCCCTGGTTGAATTTGCCCGCCATCATCGGCCGTGGCCCTTCATCGGCACCGTGCTGCTTGCCCCTTTACTGCGCCCCGCTGGTTGGTGGAAAGTCCGCGCCGCGCACGCCCTGGTGCACCGCTTTACCGACACGGTACCCCGGGGCTTTGCCGAGAATTCTTCCGATCGCGATTTCCTTGCCTTCGTTCGCAACGATCCCTTGCAGTCACACCGGATCCACGTCAGCTGGGTCGGCGCCCTGCGCCGTTGGCTGGCGGACCTGCCGCTGCAGGACCTGGGTGTGGGCCCAGTGCTGCTGGTGCAGGGAGATGCGGATACGACGGTGGATTGGCGCTACAACCTGCCGCGCTACGGGAAGCTGTTTCCGGGGCTGCGGGTCGAGCTGGTGCACGGGGCGGGGCATCAGCTGGCCAACGAATCTTCGCTATTGCGGGAGCGGTATCTGACGGTGGTTGATCAGTATCTGGGGTGGTGACTTGCTCAGCTGCTGATTCTGGTCGGGTAGCGCCCTCCTACTGTGCACCGCTTGCCGCGTCACCCTTTACCGGCCTGTTGGCAGCTTCAGCTTTTAGACGTTCAACCAACCAGACTTTGATGATTGATTGCCGAGTAACTCCTATTCGAGCAGCTTCACGATCCAGAGACTCGACAACCCAGGATGGGAAATCGACGTTGATTCGCTTTTGCACCTGGTTGACGCGACGACCTCTCGAGAGATCAAGGTCCGCAATAACGTCTTCTTTCCCTTCATCAAATTTCCTGTCGAAGTCCTTAGCTTTCATAGAGTTCTACCTCTTTCTTGCGAGATCGTCTGACGGAGATCAGACGAATTCTCTCGTTTCTGTACGTCACAACGGCAGACCAGTACCTTGTCGCGATGCGGCCAATCAGAAGAAATCGAGGTTCATTGTCGGATTTGGCAGGGAACTCCAGTAGGTCAGGGTCATCCCAGAGCTCCTGAGCCGCGTGGAAGTCAATTCCATGCTTTTTCAGGTTGGCCAAACTCTTGTCATCGTCGAACTCGAAATCGTTCATGAGTATAAAATATTCCTTTTCTACTCATTCGACAAGTAGGACGTTGTTAAAGGAAGGGCGTCACTCTGCAGCCGGTAGCCCCCATACCTGGCTGGCCGTCGGCTCGGAGCCCCCGCCCGAACGCCGAAAGCACTTATACCGCCGCCAGGCTGAGAAACTTCTGCACCCCATCAAAGAACATCTGCACCGCAATAATCACCAGAATCATCCCCATCAACCGCTCCATCGCAATCAGCCCTCGCGCACCCAGAGCGCGCAGCAGCAGGGGCGATGCCATCAGTAGTACCGCGCACACGCCCCAAGCGCCGACCACGGCGAAGGTCCAGTCCAGCATGCGATCCGGATCCTTGTGCACCAGCAGCATGGTGATCGCCAGCGCCGAGGGGCCGGCGACCATGGGGATGGCGAGGGGCACGATGAAGGGCTCGCCGTCGGGAGTGTCGCCCAGCATGCCCTGGGGATTGGGAAAGATCATGCGCAGGGCGATCAGGAACAGGATGATGGCGCCGGCGATACTGATGGATTCCTGGCGCAGGTTGAGCACGTCCAGCATGGCCGAGCCGGCATAGAGGAACAGCAGCAACACGCCCAGGGCGATCAGCATTTCGCGAAAGATGACCCACTGGCGGCGTTTCGCTTCCACGTCTTTCAGCACCGCGAGAAAGATCGGGATATTGCCCAGCGGGTCCATGACGAACAGCAGGGTGACGAAAGCGGATACAGTGTCCATGGGGGCTCCGGTGCAGGTGCGCCCAGTCTAACCCGGGCAGGGCCCGGCCGCGAGGACGCTCAGGCCGCCGTCTGGTACTATTCTGGTCTGGATTTGATGCGGGAGATAACAGATGCAGGGGATGTCCCCGGGCTGCACACGGCAGCGGCTGTACGGGCTGGGCGAAGGCAGGAAGCGGACGCCATGAGCGGCCGGGAAGAGCGCATGCAAAAAGCGCTGGCTGCCCTGCGCAGCGGTGACGCCCCGGCGGCGGCATCGATGCTGGAGCAGCTGATTGCCGAAGGCCCGGTGCCGGCAGCGGCCTGGTTGGCACTGGCCTTTGCGCGGGTAAACCTGGAGCAGGCCGATGCCGCTCTGGTGGCGGTGGATCAGGCGCTGGCACTGGAGCCGCGCAATGTCAGGGCCCTGCTGTTCAAGGCGGATCATCTCGACCGGATCGGCCGCACCCGCACCGCGGTCAGTTTCTATCAGGGTGCCCTGCAAGTGGCGGCTGCCATGACGCAGGTGCCCCAGGATGTTGTACAGGGGCTGCGCCGCGCGGAGCTTATCTGTGACCGCCAGGCTGCCGACTACGAAAACTATCTGCTGGAGACGCTGGAGGCGGACGGCTTCAAGCGTGAAGCGCTACCGCGCTTTTCCGAGTCCCTGGACATTGCCTGCGGCAAGCGGCCGGTGCAGCTGCAGCAGCCCACCCGCTTCTACTTTCCCGGTCTGCCCCAGCGTGCCTTTTACGAGCGCAGTGAATTCCCCTGGGTGGAGGCGCTTGAGGCGGAGACCGCTGCCATCCGTGCAGAGCTGCTGGCGATCGAGCAGGATGCGGAACAGTTCCAGCCCTATCTGCAATCCAACCCTGATCTGCCAGCGTTCAATGCCAGTGCGACGCTCGACAGCATGGACTGGAGTGCCTGCTACCTCTGGCGTGAGGGCGTGCGGGTGGATGCGGTGGCGGATCGCTGCCCGCGCACTGTGGCTGCGCTGGAGCAGGTGCCCCTGTGTCTGATTCCCGGTCAAATGCCCTCGGTACTGTTTTCGCGGCTGGCGCCGGCTACCCGTATTGAGCCGCACCACGGCGCGGTCAACAGCCGTCTCATCTGTCATCTGCCGCTGGTAGTGCCGCTGAACTGCGGCGAGTTGCGGGTGGGCAACGACAGCAAGGCGTGGCGTGAAGGCGAGCTGCTGGTATTCGACGACAGCATGGAGCACGAGGCCTGGAACCACAGTGCCGAGCGCCGTGTGGTGCTGTTGTTTGATATCTGGCGGCCAGAACTGGAGCTGGAGGAGCGGCACTGGGTCACGAAGATGTTGCAGGCCGTGAAGAGCTACGCCGAACCATGACGCCCTCTGGTTTCACTGGGCCTGCGGCCGCCTGGGACAATTATTGGCGGGAGACCCGGGAAAGAGCGGCGCACAAGGACGGAGGGCCACAGGAAGCCTTGCTGGCCGCGTTCTGGCATGAACTGTTTAGCCGTCGACTGACCGCAAATCCGCCACTGCGGATCCTCGATCTCGCCTGTGGCAACGGGGTCGTCACGGGCATCATGCGCGAGATCATTCCGGGGCTGTCAGTACATTGTGCCGATTATTCTCCGCAAGCGTTAATGGAGCTGGAGCGTCGTCACCCGGGTAACTTGCGGGTTGTGGCTGATGCTGCTCGTCTGCCCTATCGGGACGCCAGTTTCGACCTGGTCGTCAGCCAGTACGGGGTTGAATACGCCGGGGCTGAAGCCATCCTGGAAGCCGCCCGCCTGCTGGTCCCCGGCGGTACCCTCGCGCTGCTGGTGCACGTGTTCGAGGGTGCCATTTACCGCGAATGTGAACGCAACCGGGACGTGGTCACCGCTATCCGGGCGCTGGATATTCTGACACTGGCTCGCAGCGCCTTTGCCGCTGGGTTCGCGCTCAACGCCGGTGCGGGCAGTCCTGCGGCCTTTAAACAGGCGGAGCGTGCGTTCACGCCGGCGGTCAGGGGCCTGGAGCAACTGCTGCGTGAGGCGGGCCCCGGCGCAGCGGATGGCCTGCCCGGACAGCTATACCAGGACATTGCGCACATGTATCGCCGGATGTCAGCTTATGTGCCGGAAGATATTCTCGACTGGCTGGAGGGCATGGCCAGGGAGCTGGACGCTTATCAGGGGCGCATGCAATCGATGCTGGATGCGGCGCTGCCTCGCGAGCGGCTGCTCTCGTTGCAAGCGCAGCTGCGGGCAAGGGGCTTTGACGGCCCCCCACTGCGGAGCCTCGCGGTAAAGGACCAAAGCCCTGCGGCAGCCTGGGCTCTGGTCATGCGGCGTGGCTGAGACTCAGTTGCCAATCATTGTCGAGGAGTGCACGTTGCCGCGTTGGATGTTCTCCATGGCTTCCTTGCTGGTCCGTGAGTCCTGCTCCCATTCCCGATTGGGCTTGCAGGTCCGCGTGCCGATGCGCGTGCCGGTCTTGACGACGTTCTTGCAGGTCATGGCATTCGGGTCACCGGGCTCGGCGCTCGCAACCTGATTTTCGTCAGCGCCTGCGGGAGCGGCGTTATCAACGACCTGGGAGGAAGAGCAGGCGCCCAGCAGTACGGCGACAAGAAGTGCTGCGAAAAGTTGAAGCAATTTCATGAGATTCTCCGCAAAAGACCGAGTGTGGACTCTTGCACGGTAGACGTCAAACCGGCGCTGTTACCAGCTTGCCAAGGCTGTTGCTTGCAAGCGGCAGGACGCGCCGCTAGATTGCCAGATCCAGTGACTCGACCGAGGTATTCCCATCGTTTCCGCAACTGACCTGATCGGGCAGGCCCAGCGACTGGTGCAGCAGGCCCCGGACGAACCCCAGTATCGGGATCAACTGGCGACTCTGCTGGAACGCAGTGGCCGGAGCGACCAGGCGCTGGCCTGCTACGAGGAGTTCCTGAGGGATTATCCGTCAGAGACCGTCAGCCGCTACAACTACGCCTGCGTCCTGCGCCGTGCTGGCCGCAATGAGGATGCGGTAGCCCAGTTTCAGCGCACGCTGGTGGAACAGATTTCTGATCCCCAGGAGGTGCTGGCGACCATGGCAGCGGTTCTGGCCGATCTGCAGCGGCATGGTGAGGCGCGGCGGGCGCTGGAACAGTCACTGGCACTGGATCCGCAGTTCTATCCGGCGCTCTACAATCTGGCGCTGCTCGAGGAAGAGGAAGGCAACCCGGCTGCAGCGCGGGCACTGCTGCACCGGATTCTGGCACGATCACCGCAGGACCCCGCGGCCCTGGCTCGTCTGGCGCACAACCAGCGGCTCGTCGACCCGGCCGATCCGCTGCCCGGGCAACTCGAGCGGGCGCTGGTAGCAGCTCGTGGCCATCCCCTGGCCGAGGAGGAGTTGCGCTATGCGCTGGGTAAAGTCCGGGATGATCTTGCGCACTATGCTGAAGCCTTTGCCCATTACGCAGAGGGCAACAGACTCAGCCGCCAGCGCTCGGGCGGCTATGATCCCCTGGCCCAGGAACAGCTGGTCGCTGGCATCCAGCGTGCCTGCGATGAGCGCCAGGTTGAGGCTACGGGGAGCAATGGCTTCAGCCCGGTCTTTGTCTGTGGCATGTTCCGGTCCGGCTCCACCCTGCTGGAGCAGATGCTGGCGGCACATCCGGCGATCACTGCGGGCGGTGAGCTGGACTTCTTCCCCACCAGGGTGTCAGTGCAGGCACTGGTCGCTACAATGTCTGTGGCATCACCGACCCTGGCCGATGACTACCGGCACATGCTGGCCACGACCTTCCCGGGAGCGGAGGTCGTTACCAACAAGCGCCCCGACAACTTTCTCTACCTGGGCCTGATCCTGAGCCTGTTCCCCAACGCCCGAGTGCTCTACACCCGCCGCCATCCACTGGACAACTGCCTGTCAGTCTATTTCCAGCAATTGGGCCCAGGCTTTCGCTATGCCAATGATCTGCTGGCTGTCGGCCACTTTTACCTGCAGCAAGAGCGTCTGCTGGAATACTGGCAGCGCCGGTTCCCCGCAAACATCCTGCTGCTGGATTACGAGCAGCTGGTCACCGCGCCGCGGCAGCAGCTGGCGCAGGCGCTGGATTTCCTGGACTTGCCTTGGGACGATGGTTGCCTCGAATTTGACCGGCTCCGCAACCGCGTGCGCACCGC
>JBLRXF010000161.1:0-7197 GCA_047920875.1 Haliea sp.
CTGAATTCCCTGCTCAAGCATCCAGAGCAGATCCCTGCTGCGCTGGAGTCACCCGACGCTTTCTCCAATGCTTTCAGTGAAATCATGCGCTGGTCCCTGTCCTCGAAAATGGGCTTTGCGCGCTACGCGCCGGACGATATGGAGGTGCTGGGGCAGCCGGTGCGCAAGGGCCAGATGGTGCTGATGATGCCGCACCTGAAGGACCACGACCCGGAGTACTACGACCAGCCGGAACGCTTCGACGTCAAGCGCAGCTTCGATCCCGATGTGCTGTTTGGCTACGGGCCGCGCTATTGCATCGGCGCGGCCATGGCCAAGCGCCAGCTCTACCTCACCATGGTCGAACTGTTTCGGCGCTTCCCGAATCTGGAGCTCGACGGTGAGCCGGAGAAGGATAATTCGGATCACAACGCCGTGGTTTTCCGCGAACTGCGCGTACGCACCAACATTGGCAAGTCATGAGGCAATTGGCATGAGCAAGCGTTACGAAAAACCCATCCCCTTCGGCTGGTATGCGATCGACTACTGCGACAGTCTGCAGATCGGTGAGGTCCGCCCAGTCAACTACTTCGGCCGTGAACTGGTCTTGTTTCGCACAGAGTCCGGTGCGGCCTCCCTGCTCAACGCCCACTGTCCTCATTTGGGCGCGCACCTGGGCTATGGCGGCCTGGTCAAGGGAGAATCCATCAGCTGCCCCTTCCACGCCTGGGAGTTCAACGGTGCGGGCTACTGCACCTCGGTACCCTATGCGAATCGCATACCGCCCAAGGTTGCCGACAAGCAGTGTGTTACCAGCTATCCGGTAAGTGAGCGTAACCAGATGATCTGGGCCTGGTATCACCCAACGGGCGCTGCACCCCTGTTCGATATCGATGATGTACCCGAGCTGCGCTCAGCGGACTGGACGCCGTTGGACACTTACGATTGGAAGATCAACACCATTATCCAGGAGACGGGTGAAAATGCCGCTGACATGGCGCACTTCATAACTGTCCACGGCAATCCGGGGATGCCTCAAGGTGGCGTTGAGCTGGATGGCCCCCGGCGAGTCACGGAGTTTGACTCGCAGGCGCACAGCATAGACGAGCAGGGCAACGTCGATCTCAGCGGTGACAGTCATGACGCTATCCATCTGCGTTCCGAGAGCGTGGGCCCTGGTTTTACCTTTCAGCGCTTTTCGCGCATGTTCGATGTGGTGATGATGGGTACCGTCACCCCTATCGACGACCAGAATGTACACCTGCGCTTCAACTTTTCGGTACCGCGGCAGCAGTCCGAGAGTAACGGCATGATGGCCACTGGCGTCGTACAGGAGATTGTGCGTCAGGTGGAGCAGGATATCCCGATCTGGGAGCACAAGGTCTATCTCGAAGACCCTGCTCTGTGTGATGGTGACGGGCCTATTGCCAAGTACCGCAAGTGGTTTCAGCAGTTCTACGCCTGAGGTATTTGGCGTACAACACACTGCCGACAGTTTTTTGCATAACCGATAACAGAGGATAACAAGCATGAACGAACTTCTCGCAAGCACCCCCGGCGACCACTACAACTGGCCAATGCTGAAAATCCGCTATCTTACGGATCCCGCGAAGCTGGCGGCCGTGTTGCCGCCAGGTTTTGAGCCCGGCAGCCGTCCAGAAGTCACCTTGACCGTGTACAACGTGCCGGTGAACGGTGAACCCGAACAGGGCCTGCTGACCACGGTCAGCTGCGTTTACAAGGGCCGTGAAGGCCAGTTCGCGCTGGGCTACGCCATCGACAAAGAGGCGGAGATCTTCATCAGCCAGGAGAAATTTGGCCAGCCCAAGTACCCGGCGGACATCAAATATTATCGTCTGATGGATCAGGTGGGAGCCCGGGTATGCCACCAGGGTTATACCTTCCTGGAATTCTACGGACAGGTAACGGACACCCTGGACAATGGCCCCCGTTTTGACGAATACGAGTTCTGGGTCAAGTACTCGCGCGCTGCGTCTTATACCAAGCCCGGCTTCGACTTCCCGCCCCACGTGGTCAACGTGGTCAGCAATTATGGCACGCTGCAAAAGTTGAAGGTGGAGGGTGAGCTGACGCTGCGCGACAGCCCCTGGGATCCGATCGCAGAGCGCCTGCCGCCGGTATCAAAGCCTGATACCTGGCTGTGGACGCCAGAGTTTCTCGGGCGCAGCGTTGATCTGGGTGAGCCGCTGGATGCGGATGCCTTTGAGCCCTGGGCCAGCACGATCGGCAATTCCCGCTGGCGCGGAACCCACGGCGGGCCGCTCAGGGACTGATCGGGTCCTGAATCAGGCTGGCGCAGAGAAAGCCGAGCAGTTCATCGTATCGCGCTGAGGCGTTGTACCGGGGGTTGTGCAGTGCGTTGAGAATGACGGTGTCGATCATCCCCACCGTCATCTCGGCGCAGAATCCCGGAGAGAGGCCGGCTCGCAGTTCGTCTGCGCTCGCCTCGTAGAGACGCAGGAAGTTATCGTTCATTACCGACAATAGCGTGGCCCCACTGGCCAGGCTGTTGCCAATACTGGCGATCGAATACCGCGCAATCTCGTGCTCCAGCCCGCTGCCATCGCAAAGATGGGCTTTCTGCAGAGTGACGACGTGTCGCAGGCGATCCGGCAGGGTTTGATGGCGGGAGATGGCCTCGTCGATGGAGCCTTCCACCAGTTCCAGCAGGCGGGTGACACAGATATCGAACAACAATTCGTGCTTGGTGGCGTAGTAGTTGTAGAAGGTCTTGCGTGAAATGCCGGCGCCGTCGCAAATCGCGTCAATGGTCAGCTCTTCTATGCCCTGCTGGGCAATCAGTGCCAGGGCTTCATCGATGATGCCGTCGCGCAGGGCCTGTTTTTTGCGCTCCCGGAGCGTGATGCGGGGCATGTTCAAGGTCTGGTTCACTGCGGGCCGGCGACAAGTCGAGTTCCGACAACCTTACACCAGGAGCAACGTCGAACGCCAATTCGCGGCGAGGGCTGATGAGCCGGGATTGCGTTATCATTGCAGGCCATTCAAGCCCGCCGCAACAGCTGGCAAATCGCCGGAAGCCGATTTGTCGGCATCGGGCCCCGCCCGGAGATAGCTGATAGCCGATGGCCTCGAAACAATGGACCCTGCTGTGTTCCCTGCTGTTGCTGCTGGCCGGCCACAGCGCCCGTGCTGAAGAGACTGTCTACCGTGTCGGCATCGTGCCCCAGCTTGAAGCCCGCAAGCTGCACGCGATCTGGCAGCCAATCCTCGATGAGCTCACGGTGGCCACGGGCCATGCTTTCACCATCGTGGGCGAAAGGGATATCCCGGCGTTCGAGAAGGCGTTTGCGGCGGGAGACTACGATTTTGTCTACCTGAATCCCTGGCACGCGGTCATCGCCTGGGAGCTGCAGGGCTATACGCCCATCGTCAAGGATGCCAGCAGGGAACTCAAGGGTGTGCTGGTGGTCCCCGAGAACAGCGCCATCAATGAGATCCGGGATCTTGAAGGCGCCGAGATCGCCTTCCCGGCACCCAACGCCTTCGGCGCCTCCCTGCTCATGCGGGCAGACCTGAAATTTCTGCATGGTATCGACATCACCCCGGTCTACGTGGATACCCACACCTCGGTCTATCTCAATGTGGTTCTCGGCACTACCGCGGCGGGAGGAGGCATCCTCTCTACATTGAACGAGCAGGCTCCCATTGTGCGGGAGCAATTGCGAATACTGTACTCGACACGCGCCAGCAGCCCGCATCCGATCAGCGCACATCCGCGGGTTGATCCTGCAGTTGTGGCCAGGGTGACCGATGCGCTCCTGGCCATGGCTGGGGATGCAGAGTCTCAGGCCCTGCTCGAGCGCATTCCGATCAACGGTATAGGCAGGGCAACTCTGGCTGAGTACCTGGTCTTGCGTGATTGGGGCTTGCGCGATTTCTATGCGGGCAAATAGCGCACTCAACAGTCTGCGGCTGCGGACCATCGCAGCCGCCGCCCTTATTGTCCTGGTTCTGATTTCCTTTCAGTTTTTTTACATCACGCCCAGAGAGCAGGCCCTGATCAAAGATACCTTGCTGGCTGAGTCGAACAATACCTTGCAGCAGGTCGCCACCCAGCTTGTCAGCCCCATCCTCAAGCGGCAGTTGGCCTCGGTCTACGAGCTGGTGGATGCGCAGATTGCCGTCAATACCTATTGGCGCAGCGTGCGCATTGTCGATGCCGGCGGCAGGCAGTTGTATCCGCTGGAGGCCTGGGCCGGCGCGGTGGCCGAGGGGGATGTGCTGTTGCAGCAGAACATTGGCTTTCTGGAAGAGCCGATAGGCAGGATCGAACTCGTGGTCAATTATGCCGAGCGGCTCGAAGCGTCACTGCTGCTGCGCAACCAGCTCGCCTTTTTCCAGCTGCTGTTGCTGGGTCTTGCTCTCGGCGGGGCTTACGTGATGTTCGAGCGCTTGATCTTTGGACCGCTGAACCAGTTGTCCAGAGCCTTTGAGGGTATGGCTGCCGGGGAGTTCGATTATCCGCTGCCGGATGCCAAGGCCGGGGAGATCGGGGCGCTGGTCAGGGACTTTCGCAGCGCCAGGGGCACCGTGGCGACTTACCAGGCGAATCTGAAAGACCTGAAGGAGGAAGCCGATCAGGCCAATATGGCCAAATCGCAGTTTCTCTCGCGCATGAGCCACGAACTGCGGACGCCACTCAACTCCATTATTGGCTTTTCGGAGCTGTGTCTGGAGGATCCGGGAATCACCGAGTCGGGCCGCGCGCCGCTGCAGGCCATCAACAAGTCTGGTCACCACCTGCTCAGTCTTATTGATGAAATCCTTGAGCTGACCCGAATTGAGGCCGGCCTTACCCGTATCGACATGGCATCGCTGGCGCTGCAGGACATCCTTGATGACTGTCACCTGTTTATCGTCAATCTTGCGAGATCGCACGGTATCGCTCTGCACTTCATGCCGCTGCCAACGGATTGCAGCCATGTCAGGGCGGATGCAACCCGCTTGAAGCAGTGAGTCCTCAATCTCCTGTCCAATGCCGTCAAATACAACCGGGTCGAGGGATCGGTGACGGTGAGCTGCGCGAGGACGGCGCCTGACAGGATTCGCATCGCGATCAGCGATGAGGGGCCTGGCCTTGACGGCGACCAGCTCGAGCGCGTGTTCCGGCCCTTTGAACGATTGGCCATGCACGCCGATACCACTGAGGGCACGGGCATTGGCCTGGGGATCACCCGGCAACTGGTTGTCATGATGGATGGGGCCATCGGCGTGTTCCGCAATACCGGGCCTGGATCCACATTCTGGATAGAACTGCCCGCGTCCAGCGGTGTCCCTTCCGGGGATGTCCGGGCCGACGCAACGGCCATGGCTTCCGGGACCGGTCGGCCGGCGCTGGGGGGCGTTGCCACGGGAGTCTCCCCCCTCGCGGGTCTGCGGGTATTGGTGGCTGAGGATAATGAGCTCAACCAGAAAGTGATTGCAGCCCAGCTGAAGTCGCTGGGCTGCCAGTTCACCCTGGCCGAAAACGGACAGGTCGCACTCGACCTGTACGACAGGGAGCGTTTTGATCTGTTGCTCACTGATATCATGATGCCGGTGATGGATGGCCTCGAGCTCATCCGTCAGCTTCGCGAGCGCGAAGCCGGGAGCGGCGCTCGTCTTCGCATTGTTGCACTCTCTGCCAACGCGACGGAGGCGGCGAAGTCCCAGGCATCTGCCGCCCAGGTCGATGATTACCTGACCAAGCCCCTGCGCAAGGCGCATCTTGAAAGGGTGCTGCGCGGGCTATTGGACCCGGTTCCCGATTCCGGCTGAAGCGGGAAATGCGGGCTCTACCGAGGCTCGCACAACTCTCGCTCAGGCCTGTTCGGCGTCCGTCAACATCTCCCGCGCGTGGGCCAGGGACTGCGCGGTGATTTTGACGCCACCGAGCATGCGGGCGATTTCCCGGGTGCGTTCATCCCCCGCCAGCGGCGTCATGCGCGCCCAGGCCGCGGTCTTGTCCGAGGTTTTGCTCACCTGCAGGTGCTGGTGGCCTTGGGAGGCCACCTGCGCCAGGTGGGTGACGCAGAGCACCTGGGTGTCCTGGGCCAAGGAGCGCAGCAGGCGCCCGACAACTTCAGCCACCGCACCACCTATGCCCACATCCACTTCATCGAACACCATGCTGGGCAATGTGCCCCCGCTGGCCGTCACCACCTGAATCGCCAGACTGATCCGCGACAGTTCGCCGCCGGAGGCGATTTTCCCCAGGGGCTGGGGCGCCGCGCCCGGATTGGTGCTGATCAGGAATTCGACGTCCTCCGCGCCCTGGGGATGCGGGTCATTGGTTTCGCGCTGTGACAACGCAATCTCGAAGCGGCAGTCGCCCATCGCCAGGGTCCTGAGCACCGCGGTGGCTTTGCTGACGAGGGACTTCGCGGCCCTGGCCCGCTGTTTGCCGAGGGTGGCGGCATCGCTACGATAGCGCTGTTCAAGCTGCCCCAGCTCCTCTTGCAGCTCTTCAATGCGCTGGCCGCCGTGGGTAAGGCCGGCCAGTTCCTCCTGCAGGCCCGCCTGGAAGTCAGGCAGCTGCTGCGGTTTGATGCGGTGCTTGCGGGCGATGTCGTGGATCTGCTCCAGGCGCTTCTCCACTTCCGCGAGGCGCTGGGGGTCTATCTCCACTGAATCGATATAGCGCTGGATCTCGCTGCGGGCCTCCGCCAGCTGGATTGCCGCTGATTCGAGCAGGTCGCGGGCGTTGTCTGCGGCTCTACTGGTTCCTGCGGTGCCGCGAATGAGCTGCAGAGCGTGACGTGCGCCGCTGGCCTGCTCTTCACACAGATCCAGCGCCTGGTGTGCGCCCTGCAGGATTTCCTCGGCGTTTGCGAGGAGTGTCTGGTCCCGTTCCAGCGCCTCCAGTTCGCCCTGCTGCAGGCCCAGTGTCTCCAGCTCTTCCACCTGGTAGGCCAGCAGCTGGGCGCGGGCGCTCTGCTCGTCCCGGCTGCTGGTCAGCAGGGCGAGTTCGCGCCGGCCCCGCAGCCACTCGGACGCTGTCTGCTCAATGCTGCGAGCCAGGGCTGTATGAGCGGCGAAGCTGTCCAGCATCTCCCGCTGCACCGGTTTGCGCAGCAGGGACTGATGGGCGTGCTGACTGTGAATGTCGATCAGCAGCTCCCCCAGCTCCGCGCAATCCTGGACGGTGGATGCGCTGCCATTGATGAAGGCGCGCGAGCGGCCCTCGCTGGTGACAAC
>JBLRXF010000162.1:0-7145 GCA_047920875.1 Haliea sp.
AGCATGAGCGCTCAGGCGATGAGCGGGCGAACGGAGCGGAGCTTGCTTTGCGGCTGCCGCTCTGGCATCGCAACGCCGGTACCCGCCTGGCGATGACCGCTGAACTGGAGCTGCTGGATGCCCGCGAAGTTGCCCTGCGTTATCAGCTCCCCCAACGGCTGCGTCAGCAGCTGACGGAACTGTCCCTGTTACGCGAGGCCATTGAAGTAAGGGAGCGCTCACTTCTTCCCGCGCTCGCGGCCGAAGTGCAGGCGCGCCAGGAGCGGGTGAACTTCATGCTCGACGGCGTCTTCAACCTGCTGGCCAGCAAGCAGTCCGAGCTCAACGCCTGGCGCGACCACGTCGCAACCCTGGCGGAGTACTGGCAGCAGGAAGTTGAGCTCGCCAGCACTGCAGGGCAGGCCGCAACCTCCGCGGGCGCCGGGCAGCTGGACGTGTCGGCCGTCGCGCCGCCGGATAACAGCGAACAGGAAACCGAACCACAGGACCATCACCAGCATCACGGGAGACACCACTGATGAAGCGCAGAGATTTTTTGCTGGCCAGCGGCAGCGTCCTGCCGGCACTGGCGATCACCCGGGCAATGGCTGACAGCGGCCATGTCCACCACAATCAGGGCGAGCCCGCAGCGGGCAGACGGGACCCCCAGGGCTATATGCCCGTGCACACCCCCAACGGCTGGACGCTGCCACATCGCCTGGTCGATGGGGTCAAGGAATTCCATCTGGTTGCGGAAGAGATTGAGCACGAATTCGCGCCCGGATCAAAGGCCAAGTGCTGGGGCTACAACGGCACCAGCCCGGGCCCAACCCTGGAGGCGGTGGAGGGCGACCGGGTCAGGATCTATGTGACCAACCGGCTTCCGGAACATACCAGCATTCACTGGCACGGCCTGCTGCTGCCCTCGGGTATGGACGGCGTCTCCGGCCTCACCCAGCCCGCCATTCAGCCGGGCGAAACCTTCGTCTACGAATTTACCCTGCAACAGCACGGCACCCACATGTACCACCCACACGCGGATGAAATGGTGCAGCTGGCGATGGGCATGATGGGCCTGTTCATCATTCATCCCAAGGATGGCGAGCCGGAGCCCATCGACCGCGACTACGCCATACTGCTGCACAACTGGGCGATGCATCCGGGCACCTCACGTCCAGACCCTGCGGTGATGGTGGAATTCGATCTGTGGACCATGAACTCCAAGGTGTTCCCGGCCATCGATACTCTGGTGGCTGCTAGCGGTGAACGCCTGCGAATCCGGCTCGGCAACCTGTCCATGTGGAACCACCCGATACACTTGCACGGCGTACAGTTCCAGGTGACCGGCAGCGACGGCGGCCGCTGGCCGCGAGAACAGTGGCGCAGCGAGGTCACGGAAATCATCGGCGTAGGCCAGATGCGCGATATCGAGTTTGTCGGGGTCCCTGGCGACTGGGCGTTCCACTGCCACATGTCGCATCACACCATGAATCCCATGGGTCACGATATTCCCAATACCCTGGGCGTGAACCAGGACGGGGTAGAGGAGAAGATACGCACGCTGTTGCCGGGTTATATGGCCATGGGCGAGCACGGCATGGGTGAGCATCAATACCACACGGACAGTGGGCACATGACCGGCCCGCCAAACACCCTGCCAATGATGATGGGCAAGGGGCCCTTCGGCAATATCGAGATGGGCGGCATGTTTACAGTAGTGAAGGTGCGGGATGGCCTGGCGCCGGGGGACTTTCGCGATCCTGGCTGGTACCAGCACCCCAAAGGCGAGGTGGCATGGCGTATCAGCGCAGATGCGGACTACGGTGAACCTGCTCGACGGGGTAAACTGGCCAATCAGGATAGCCAGGATTTGCCGGTCCCCAAACGACAGGGGCATCAGCACTGACCCAGGAAACGATGGACACAGCGGACTACTCACAGTTGCTCAGTCAATTCAGCCACCTGGCAATGGCGCTGGGTATTGGTCTGCTGGTCGGGAGTGAACGCGGCTGGCACCACCGGGGTCACTCGGACGGGGGCCGCGTTGCGGGTGTACGGACCTTTACCCTGCTGGCATTACTGGGTGGCGTGGTCGCAGTACTTGCCCAGGCCCTGGCACCGGCGCAGGCGGCCCTCATCTGTGCCCTGGTGTTCATTCCCCTGGGGCTGCTGTTGACGGCTGGCTATGTGCAGGAGTCTCGCCGCGATGGGGATGTGAGCATCACCACCGGGGTTGCAGCGATGGCAACCTATTGGCTGGGGACCATGCCAGCCTTCGATCTGATCTTGCCCGCGGCTGCCAGTGCAGTGCTGTTGGCCCTGCTGCTGCATCTGAAGGATACGCTGCACCGATGGATCCAGGTTATGGATCGCCAGGAGCTGACCGGTACCCTGCAATTCCTGGTGGTCTCCGTGGTCGTGCTGCCGCTGCTGCCAGACGAGGGATTCGGACCCTGGGAGGCGCTCAATCCCTGGCGGCTATGGTGGATGGTGGTGCTGGTTTCAGGCCTTTCGCTGACTGGTTACTTTGCCATGCGCCTCGCCGGGCCCAGACGAGGCGTCCTGCTGACCTCGCTTGCGGGCGGCATCGCCTCCTCTACGGCGGTAACCGTCAGCCTCTCACGCCTGCACCAGGTTGAGAGCTGTAGATCCCGGGTGGTCAGTGCCGGCATCCTGATCGCCTGCAGCGCGATGTTCAGCCGCGTACTCGTAGTCATTTTCGTACTGCAGCGGGAACTGCTGTTGCTCGCCGTGTTGCCCCTTGGCGGCGGCATGCTGTTGCTGCTGGGAGCAGCCCTGTGGCGATTGCGCGAGCCGGAGCAGGGCACAGCTCAACCACCTACGGTACGCAACCCCTTTCAGCTGCTCCCCGCGCTACAGTTCGGCGCCCTGCTGGCGGTGGTTGTGGTAGCGGTTGAAGCACTGCTGGACTGGTTTGGCGAGGGGGGGCTCTACCTGCTCTCAGTAGTGACTGGTATCGCGGATGTTGACCCTATAGTGCTGTCGCTGGCACCGAAGGCAGGCAGCGCACTGGCCGCTGACCTGGTGGTATTGTGTATCTGCCTGGCGGCGGCAACGAACACGGTGATGAAAGGGGTTTATTGTCGCGCGCTGGGCGGTGCCGAACTGGGAAACCGGGTGTTGCTGCCAACGATTGCCTGCGCAGTACTGGTCATTGGTCTGGCAATAGCGGTAACTGCGCCGGGCTGAGCAGCTCTCCACGCTGGCCCAGGGCAATTTCTCCGGCAGCGATAACGCGACAGCACACTCCTCCTCGCCAGTCTGCCTCGAGTGCGGCACGGAGCCCTGGCCGGGCCTGATCCATGCGCGCACAGGGGTCGGTTTCCCGGGTAATCTGCAGTAACAGCTGGCCGAAACGCAGGGTGCTTCCCACGTGGGCCGGCGTGAACTCAAGACCGCTGACCAACAGGTTGGCCCGGCGCGTCATCCAGGGCAGGTCCTCACCCAGCTCGGCGCAGGCCCTGGCCCAGCTCTCGCTGCTGAGCACCGTCACCTGACGCCTGCCTGGTTTGCCGCGGAAGTCGCCCTCCACACCGCGTTCAGGCGTCACCCGTGCCAGCTCGCATGCTGTCATCGGCGCCTTGGGGCGGACACGAATGGCGATACCACGCAGTTCTATCATCTATTTCAACACCAGCAGACAGTGATTGTTGCCAAGCTGCCATTAAAACCGAGTGGCAGACCGTTGCCAATCATCCGGGTTTGCCTGCGCTGTATCAGGCGGCCAGCGCATGCTGCTCAGTGGAGGCTTGATGTTCACCAACCCGCTGCTCAGCTTCAAATCGGCGCCAGAAGCGGTCGTGAAAGAAAAAGGCCACCGTGTTGACTGCGGGTTCAACCAAAGCCACCGTCCCACCTATCCAAACACTGCCGGTCAACAACCAGGCCACGAGGAAGGCGATAACAAAGTGCATGATCGCAAAGCTTGCTGTTTTCGCCATGACCGGACTCCTGTGTCGTGTTTAGTTAGCTAATGATAACCATTATCACTAACAACAAAAGCACAGAATCAGGAAGTTCAACTTCGGCAAAGTTGAACCTCTCCCAGGAAGTGGCTGCGGCTTGAGTGCTGAAGAGCCTGCCCTTTAGGGACCAACCCTCAGCACACCCGCAGAAGTCAGATGTCCAGATTGGCTACTGACAGGGCGTTCGCTTCGATAAACTCCCGTCGCGGCTCTACATTATCACCCATCAGCGTGGTGAATATGAGGTCCGCCGCCATGGCGTCCTCAACCGTAACTTGCAGCATGCGGCGCGCCTCTGGGTCCATGGTTGTCTCCCACAGCTGTTCCGGGTTCATTTCCCCCAGACCCTTGTAGCGCTGAATACTGTAGCCTTTGCGAGCCTCAGCCATCAGCCAGTTCAAACCTTCTTCAAAACTCCGGGTAGGCAGAGTCTTGTCGCCGCGCTGGAAGTAGCCCTCTTCATCGATCAGCGTGTTGAGGGTTGCCCCCAGGGCAACCATGCTGCGGTACTCACCAGAGGAGAAAAACTCGTGGCGATACTCGGTTTCGGTTTCCACACCGTGGGCCAGCAGCTTGACTACCGGGAAGAAGCTGTTGCGCTCGTGGTCTCTGCGTACCGTAACCGTATACGCAGCGCCCTTGGGCGCCACGGTTAGTAGGCGCTCACTTAGCTGCTCGGCAAACGCAAGCACTGCGGACTCATCCTGCATTTGCTCCAACATGAGCGTCTCACCGTATACCAGCTGCCACAGTACTGGGGGTGCGTACAAACGGCCAAGACGCTCGATAGTTGCCGCAACCTTGCGGAAGCGGGCTACCAGTTCTTCGAGGCCAGCACCGGTAATTGGAGGCGCCTCCGGGTTAACAACAATGGCTGCCCCTTCGAGAGCCCCTTGAGTCAGATAGCTGTTCAGCGCTTCGTCATCCTTGAGGTATTGGCTCTGCTTGCCGCGGGAAATTTTGTACAGAGGCGGCTGGGCAATAAATATGTGACCCCGGTCAATGAGCTCACGCATCTGGCGGAAGAAGAAGGTCAGCAACAGCGTACGAATATGAGAGCCGTCGACGTCGGCATCGGTCATGATGATGATGCTGTGGTAGCGCAGTTTATCCGGGTTGAACTCCTCTTTGCCAATACCGCAACCGAGGGCCGTCACAATGGTTCCCACTTCTGCAGACCCCAACATTTTGTCAAAGCGGGCCTTTTCGACATTGAGGATCTTGCCTTTGAGCGGCAGGATTGCCTGATACTTGCGATTACGCCCCTGCTTGGCCGAGCCGCCCGCAGAATCGCCCTCCACCAGATAGATTTCCGACAGAGCAGGGTCTTTCTCCTGACAATCGGCGAGCTTGCCAGGGAGGCCAGCGATATCGAGAGCCCCTTTGCGCCGAGTCATCTCCCGGGCTTTGCGAGCAGCTTCACGGGCTCGGGCTGCGTCGAGCATCTTGCCAACGATCCCCTTGGCTTCAACCGGGTTTTCCAGAAGATACTCGTTGAAGCGCGTATTCATGGCCTGCTCCACCGCCGTTTTCACCTCGGAGGAGACCAGTTTGTCCTTCGTTTGGGAGGAGAACTTGGGATCCGGCACTTTCACCGACACAATCCCCGTAAGACCCTCTCTCGCATCGTCGCCAGTAGTAGAAACCTTGGCTTTTTTCGCCAGGCCTTCGCGTTCGATATAGCTGTTCAGACTCCGGGTAAGGGCGGCACGGAAACCCGCGAGGTGCGTACCGCCATCCCGCTGCGGAATATTATTGGTGTAACAATAAATATTCTCGGAGAAAGAGTCGTTCCATTGCAGCGCGACTTCCACACCAATACCGTCTTCGGTATCCAGCTGGAAGTGGAAGGGCTTGTTCACAGGCGTTTTGTTATGGTTCAGGTAATCAACAAAAGCTCGCAAGCCACCCTCGTACTGATAGTTTTCCTCGCGGCCTGAGCGCTCGTCCTTAAGCCTGATGTTAACGCCGGAGTTAAGAAACGCAAGCTCTCGCAAGCGCTTGCCCAGCTGGTCAAAGTGAAACTCTATATTGGTAAACGTCTCCGGGGAGGGCCTGAACCGCACGGAGGTGCCCGAACCTTGTGTTTCTCCAATAACTGCCAAGGGCGCCTGCGGTACGCCGTGCACGTAGATCTGCTCGTAACGTTTACCCTCCCGGCGAATAGTGAGAGTCAGCTCTTCGGAAAGTGCATTCACTACGGAAACGCCGACGCCGTGCAAACCACCAGATACCTTGTAAGAGTTATCGTCGAATTTGCCACCCGCATGGAGAACCGTCATGATGACTTCGGCCGCTGACACTCCCTCCTCATGCATTTCAGTCGGTATGCCACGGCCATCGTCGCTTACTGTTACCGACTCGTCCGGATGGATCACAACGTCAATCCGGGTACAGTGACCCGCCAGCGCCTCGTCAATCGAATTGTCAACGAGTTCGAAGACCATGTGGTGTAAGCCCGTGCCGTCATCGGTATCACCAATGTACATGCCCGGCCGCTTGCGAACCGCATCCAGACCCTTTAGGACCTTGATACTGGAGGAATCGTAGCTCTGCTCATTCTCGCTCATCAAACAACTCTCATTTTGCTTTCAGGTGGTTAGACCCTTTGATTACACCGCTTTTTAAGGGAGCGGCGCATAACCCGGCTCAAAAGCCAGCTGTTTCTGCTCACCCAGCCCCAGACTTCAGGACTTGCCCATGTTCCACGTGGAACATGGCGGGCTCTATTCCTGCAGGCCACATCCCTTCCAGATCTGTCATCGCGACACAGGTAATAAAAACCTGTGACTGTAGTTCCGCCAGGGCGCTGCACACCAGCTCGCAATGCCGGGTATCAAGCTCTGCGGGCAAGTCGTCGACGAGGTATACACAGGAAACTGCGTGTCCCGCTTCAGACATCAGCTGCCCCTGGGACAGCTTTAACCCGCAAACCACCAATTTCTGCTGACCCCTGGATAAGGTCTCCGCGGCAGAGTGCCCATCGATCGTCACCTTGAGGTCGGCCCTCTGGGGACCTATGTGTGTGTACCCCTGCTCGCTATCGGCCTGGGCACCGGCCTCCAGCGCCTCCCTGTAGCTGAGCGATTTATCCCAGCCCTTGCGGTACCTGACTTCCAAGCCCTGCAGCGAAGGTGCCAGTCGGCTCATGACGTCCCGGAACCGCGGCGCCAATGCGTC
>JBLRXF010000163.1:0-7133 GCA_047920875.1 Haliea sp.
GGTGCATGACCGCCGGAATATGGGGGAACTCCTCAATCGCAGCCTGGATCAGGTAGCGCAGGAAAGGCGCGCCGGCGTATTTGCGGGCACCAGCGCTCGCTTGCATGATGACCGGGGAGTTGGTGGCGTGAGCAGCCTCCATGATGGCGCGGGTCTGCTCCAGGTTGTTGACGTTAAACGCGGGCACGCCGTAGCCGTATTCGGCGGCGTGATCCAGCAACTGACGCATACTGATAAGAGCCATGGGAAATTCCTCGTTGGGTTCCTGGCAGAGATGGCGCTCTCAGGCGTCCTCGCTGCGTTGTTGGAGAATGGCGACCGCCGGCAGAGTCTTGCCTTCCACGTATTCAAGAAAGGCCCCGCCGCCGGTCGAGATATAGGACACCTTGTCGGCAATGCCATATTTGTCGATCGCTGCCAGGGTGTCGCCACCGCCCGCCAGCGAGAACGCCGGGCTGTCGGCAATGGCGCGGGCCAGGGCCGCCGTACCGCCACCGAACTGGTCGAATTCGAACACGCCTACCGGGCCGTTCCAGAGGATGGTGCCGGCGGCAGCGATGACTTCGGCAATGGCGGCGGCCGCCTGGGGACCGATGTCCATAATCATGTCGTCCTCGGCCACAGCCTCCGCGAACTTGGTTTCCGCTGCGGCAGTGGCGGAGAACTCCTTGCCCGTGACCACATCCACCGGGATGGGAACGCGGGTTTTCGCCATCAGTGCCTGGGCCGCCGGAATCAGGTCGTGCTCGCAGAGGGACTTGCCCACGGGCTTGCCGCTGGCGGCCAGAAAAGTATTGGCGATACCGCCGCCAACCACCAGCTGGTCGACCTTGTCCGCCAGGTTTTCCAGCACCGTCAGCTTGGTGGAGACCTTGGAGCCGCCGACAATCGCCACCAGCGGCCGCGCCGGATTCGCCAGCGCCTTGTCCAGAGCAGTCAATTCAGCGGCCAGCAGCGGGCCGGCGCAGGCAACCGGGGCAAAGCGCGCCACCCCGTGGGTAGAGGCCTGGGCACGGTGCGCAGTGCCGAAGGCGTCCATGACAAAAATGTCGCAGAGCGCGGCGTAGGCACGGGCCAGAGTTTCGTCGTCCTTTTTTTCGCCCGAGTTGAAGCGCACATTTTCCAGCAGCGCGACCTCGCCGTCGGCAAGGTCAACACCGTCCCTCCAGTCTGCCAGCAGGGCCACCGGCTGACCCAGCAGTTCTGCCAGATGCGCAGCGACCGGCGCCAGGGAGAACTCCTGCACAAACACGCCCTCTTCCGGCCGCCCCAGATGCGACATCAGCAGCACTTTGGCGCCCGCCTTGACCGCCTGACGTATCGTCGGCAGGGCGGCGCGGATGCGCGCATCGCTGCTGACAGCACCGTCCTGCAGAGGTACGTTGAGGTCTTCGCGGATCAGCACCCGCTTGCCGGTGAGGTCCAGGTCTTGCATCAATATCATCGGAATTCTCCAAACGTCCTGTTCAGCTTACAGCTTGCCCCACCAGGCAGCCACATCCAGCATGCGATTGGCATAGGCCCACTCATTGTCGAACCAGGTAAGCACCTTGACCAGCTGCTCGCCACTGACCCGGGTCTGGCTGGCATCGACAATACTGGAGCGCGGGTCGTGGTTGAAATCACAGGATGCCAGCGGTTCGATAGTAAAGCCAAGCACGCCGTGATATCGGGCCGCCGAGGCTTCCCGTAGAACACGGTTGACCGCCTGCTCGCTGGTCGACTCGCTGACCTGCACGGTGAGGTCCATCGCCGACACATTCAGGGTCGGTACCCGCAGGGCCTGCGCGGTAAAGCGCCCGTGAAGAGCCGGCAGGATACGCTCAATCCCCTTGGCCAGCGCGGTATCCACCGGAATGATGGACTGGGCTGCGGCGCGGGTCTTGCGCAGATCCGTGTGATGGTAGGCGTCCAGCACCGGCTGGTCGTTCATGGCCGAGTGAATGGTAGTGATGGTGCCGCTGACAATGCCGAGGGCCTCATCAAGCGCATGGATGACCGGCACGATGCCGTTGGTGGTGCAGGAAGCTGCCGAGACGATCTGGTGCTCCGCGCGCAGGGTGTCGTGGTTGATGCCATACACCACGGTAGCATCCACGTCGCCCTGGGCAGGCTGCGAAAACAGTACTTTGGCAGCGCCGCCGCGCAAATGCAGCTCGGCGGTGGCACGGTCGCTGAAGGCGCCGGTGCACTCAAGCACCATATCAACGCCGAGGTCGGCCCAGGGCAATTTCCCCACCTCGGGCTGGCTCAGCAGGGCAATGCGATCTCCCGCTACCCGCATTTCACCGACATCACCCTCCAGCGGCAGGCCGAAGCGCCCGTGGGTGCTGTCGTAACGGGTCAGGTGCAGGACCGTGCGCGCGTCCGCCAGCTCGTTGATGGCGACAACCTGCAGTTGGTCCCGCAGTGAGCCTTCGTACAGGGCCCGCAGGATGCTGCGCCCGATACGGCCATAGCCGTTGATGGCGAGGCGCAGCACGGCCCTACTCCTCGAGCAGAATCTCTTCTGCCACCGCCAGCACATTGTCAACAGTGAAGCCGAACTGCTGCATCAGCTCAGCCGCGGGGGCCGACTCGCCAAAGGTGGTCATGCCCACCACGCGGCCGTCCAGACCGACGAACTTGTACCAGTAATCCGTGTACCCGGCTTCCACCGCCACCCGGGCGAGCACATCGCTGGGCAGCACCTGTTCGCGGTAATCCGCATCCTGCTCCATGAACAGCTCGGCGCAGGGCATGGACACGACTCGCACCTGCCGGCCCGCCGCTGTCAGCCTCGCCGCGGCGTCAACTGCCAGCTGCACCTCGGAGCCGGTGGCGATAAAGATGAGTTCTGGGTGCTCGGCGCAGTCCACCAGGGTGTAGGCACCGCGGGCAATCGCCGCCACCTGCTCCGGTTCGCGGGGCTGGTGAGCGAGGTTCTGACGCGAAAAAACCAGCGCGGTCGGGCCCTTGCGACGCTCCAGCGCGGCTTTCCAGGACACCGCGGATTCCACCGTGTCACAGGGGCGCCAGGTATGCAGATTCGGCGTCGTGCGCAGCGAAGTGAGCTGCTCCACCGGCTGGTGAGTGGGGCCGTCCTCGCCCAGACCAATGGAATCGTGGGTGTAGACCAGAATCGAGCGCTGCTTCATCAGCGCCGCCATGCGCACGGCGTTGCGAGCGTACTCCATGAAGATCAAAAACGTGGCGCCGTAGGGGACAAAGCCGCCGTGCAGGGCGATGCCGTTCATGATCGCGGTCATGCCGAATTCACGTACGCCGTAATAGACGTAGTTGCCGGCCGTGTCCGCACTGCTGATGCCCTTGGCGCCGCTCCACAGGGTCAGGTTGGAGCCTGCGAGGTCGGCGGAGCCGCCGAGCAGCTCCGGCAACAGCGGGCCGAACGCGTTGAGGCAATTCTGGGAGGCCTTGCGGGAGGCGATGGTTTGCCCATCGGCCTGGCACTGCTCCACCCAGGCCTGTGCCTGAGCGGAAAAATCCTCCGGCAGATCGCCGGCCAAACGGCGCCGCAGTTCAGCGGCCAGTGCGGGATGGGCGCTGGCATAGGCCGCCACGGCATCTTCCCACTGCTGTTCACGGGTAGCGCCGGCGGGGCGGGCATCCCAGCCGCCGTAGATCTCTTCGGGAATCTCGAAGGGCCCATGGTGCCAGCCCAGGGCCTCACGGGTTGCGGCAATCTCATCAGCACCCAGCGGCGCCCCGTGACAGGACTCCGTGCCCTGCTTGTTGGGAGCACCCTTGCCGATGATGGTCTTGCAGCAGATCAGCGTCGGCTTGCTGGCTTCGGCGCGCGCGGTTTCAATCGCCTGGCGGATCTCAACCGGGTCGTGGCCGTCGACCCTGGAAATCACCTGCCAGCCGTAAGCGCGGAAGCGGGCGGGTGTATCGTCGGTAAACCAGCCCTCCACTTCGCCATCAATGGAAATACCGTTGTCGTCGTAGAACGCGATCAGCTTGCCCAGGCCCAGGGTGCCCGCCAGCGAGCAGACTTCGTGGGAAATGCCCTCCATCAGGCAGCCATCACCCGCGAAAACATAGGTGTAGTGATCAACAATGTCATGCCCTGGACGATTGAACTGGGCCGCCAGCACCCGCTCCGCCAGCGCCATGCCCACCGCATTGGCCAGGCCCTGACCCAGAGGGCCGGTAGTGGTCTCCACGCCGGGCGCGTAGCCGTATTCCGGATGGCCTGCGGTAAGGCTGTGCAACTGGCGAAAGTTCTGCAACTCCTGCATCGGCAGGTCGTACCCACTAAGATGCAAAAGCGAGTAAAGCAACATGGAGCCGTGACCGTTGGACAGCACGAAGCGGTCCCTGTTGGGCCAGTGCGGGTTGGCAGGGTTGTGTTGCATAAAGTCGTTCCACAGCACCTCGGCGATATCCGCCATGCCCATCGGCGCGCCGGGGTGACCGCTGTTGGCGCGCTGGACGGCGTCCATGCTCAGGGCGCGGATCGCATTGGCAAGTTCGTTACGGGCTGGCATCGGCAACTCCATGGCGGCTGATAGTCGAGAGCTTCATTGGAAGGGGCGCCATTTTCGCGTAAGCAGGCGCTAACGGCAAACAAATCACCAAAGATTTACCGCTCCCGGGGGCGAGAATTCTTCACCTCCAATCTATATCAAAAAATTTTGATATAGATTTCAATGCCTGCTAGACTTGCGCCCCATGTTAGCCGCCCAAAGTCCACAACCCGCATCCGGCGCCTGCCCGGACTCACGCCTTGATGCGCTGGCCAACCTGTGCAAGGCCAGCGCTGACCCCTTGCGCCTGCAGATCCTGCGGGTGCTGCGCAATGATTCGTTCGGCGTTTCCGAACTGTGCACACTGTTCGACATGCGCCAGCCCGCCCTCAGCCATCACCTGAAGGTGCTCGCCGGGGCCGGGTTGGTCGCTACCCGCCGGGAGGGCAACTCCATTTTTTACCGGCGCAGCGAGCTGGGGCAACAGCCGGGGCTGGACGCCGTGCAGCAGCACATTTTCGACACCCTCGATACCCTCGTCCTGCCCGAAAATCTGGCCCAGCGCCTTGCCACGGTGCAGGAACAGCGGGAGGCCAACTCGCGGCACTTTTTCCGCGACAACGCCCATAAGTTCCGCCAGCAGCAGGACCTGATCGCCAGTTACGAGCAATATGCCGACACCGTGGCGCAGATTCTGCGGGATGCTCCTCTGGCACGCCTGGACACCGCCCTCGAGGTCGGACCCGGCGACGGCAGCTTTCTCGCTGAATTGAGCCCGCGATTCAGGCAGGTGATTGCCCTGGACAATGCCGAGGCGATGCTGGACCGTGCCAGGTCCAGCGCAACCCTGGCGCAGCTGGACAACATCGAGTTCATCCATGGCGATACCAGCCACCCGCGGCTTGCGGATTTGCAGGCCGACTGCGTCATCATCAACATGGTCCTGCACCACACCCCCAGCCCGCAGCAGATACTGCGCGATGTCGCCGGCTGCCTGGCGCCCGGAGGAGTCGTCCTGGTCACCGACCTGTGCCGCCATGACCAGGCCTGGGCTCGGGAGAACTGCGGTGACCTCTGGCTGGGCTTCGCTCCGGAAGAGCTCGCGGGCTGGGCTCACGAAGCGGGTCTCGCAGACATTGCCAGTGTCTACCTGGGGCAGCGCAACGGTTTTCAGATCCAGGTGCGCCTCTTCGGCCACCCACACACAGCAACAAGGAACGCGGTATGAGCGAGTACGCCATTTTCACCTCTGAATCGGTCTCCGAGGGACACCCGGACAAGATGGCCGACCAGATTTCCGATGCCATTCTGGACGAGATCCTGAAAGATGACCGGGATGCCCGCGTCGCCGTGGAGACCCTGGTCAAGACCGGCATGGTCGTCATCGCCGGGGAAGTGACCACCGACACCTATGTCGACCTTGAGGACGTGGTACGCAATGTGGTCCTTGATATTGGCTACAACAGCTCCAGAGTAGGCTTCGACGGCGCCTCCTGTGCCGTGCTCAACGCCATCGGCAAGCAGAGTCCCGACATCGCCAGGGGCGTGGACGAAAGTGCGGAGAAGGAGCAGGGCGCCGGCGACCAGGGCCTGATGTTCGGTTATGCCACCAGGGAAACCGATACCCTGATGCCCGCCCCCATCTACTACGCCCACCGCCTGGTGGAACGCCAGGCCGAGCTGCGCAAGCACGGCACCCTGCCCTGGCTGCGCCCGGATGCCAAGAGCCAGGTCACCCTGCGCTATGAAAACGGTATCCCGGTTGGGGTTGATGCCGTTGTGCTCTCCACCCAGCACGATGAGAATATCAGCCAGGCAGACATTCACCTGGCCGTCATGGACCTGATCATCAAAGAGGTCCTGCCTGAAGCCTGGCTGGGCCCGAACACCCGCTACCACATCAATCCTACCGGCCAGTTCATCATCGGCGGTCCCGTGGGCGACTGCGGCCTTACCGGGCGCAAGATCATCGTTGACACCTACGGCGGCATGGCCCGCCACGGCGGCGGCGCCTTCTCCGGCAAGGACCCGTCCAAGGTGGACCGCTCCGCCGCCTACGCCGGCCGCTACGTGGCCAAGAATATCGTCGCTGCCGGCCTGGCTGACCGCTGCGAGATCCAGGTCTCCTACGCCATCGGCGTGGCCGAGCCCACCTCAATCTCGATCAATACCTTCGGCACCGGCAAGCTGTCGGACGCCACCATCGTGAAGCTGGTGCGGGAGCATTTTGATCTGCGGCCCAAGGGTATTGTCGAGATGCTGGATTTGAAGCGTCCGATCTACCGGAAAACGGCGGCGTATGGGCATTTTGGCCGGGAAGATCCCGACTTTACCTGGGAGCGGACAGACAAGGCGGAGGTGTTGCGGGCAGCGATGTAACGCCGGTACTTGGTGCGGCTGAGGACTCGGTAGGGTTGGCTCGGAGTGGTGGCAGGGGGTACTCCGTTGGGTCGGCTCGGAGTGGTGGTTGGGGGTACTCCGTAGTACCGGCTCGGAGTGGTGGTTGGGGGTTACGGGACACGCCGCACCCGATAAAGCGGGGTGGGCCCTGAATACGTCCATGTAGGCTTGTATGAAACATCCATGTTTCATACAGTCCCGCCACCCTCACCCACCACATTGAACCTGGCTCCGGTGCCACCCCCGAACTTTGGGTCACCCTCC
>JBLRXF010000164.1:0-7082 GCA_047920875.1 Haliea sp.
GCTCAGGATTGAATCGGTTAGCCTGCAGCTGCGCGAACCTCACCAATGCAGCTGCCTTGATGAGAGACTTGGGCGCTGTGGCTTGCTTAGGCTTGTCTGCGCAGGTCAAAAAACTGGCAACCAGAGTTGAGACCCACCAGCCAACCAACCCTAGAGTGGTATTCCCGATACTTTCAATAACAGGGAATGCGTATGAAACTCAAACTCTTGGCGACGGTTCTAGTGGGCGCCGCTCTGACCGCCGGGTATCAGTACCTTGCCGTCCCCGACCTGCAGAAGAAAGACCCCGACGCCGGCCTCAGCCGTGATGAAATCCGGCAGCGCGATGAACGTGCGCAGGAGAACTGGGCCTACTCACTGGGGCTGCAGGCCTATGTCTGGGGCCTGCCGCTGACCATCACCGACCGTGAACGCCTGCTGCGACTGAATGAGCGCAAGCTGAAATTCGTCACCGAGCGCCAGATCTGCCCCTGCGCCCCCATCAACCAGATTGGCCACATGACCAAGCTGGCTACCTCGCAGGATGAGCTGCCTTATACACCCAACAACGACACGATCTACAGCGGCGTCATGCTGGAGCTCAAGGATGATCCGGTGATCCTCAGCCTGCCGGATGTCCAGGACCGCTACTGGAGCGTGCAGGTCGCCGATGCCTATCTGGAGAACCTGCCCTATATCGGCACCCGGGCGACCCAGGGCAAGGGCGGTCACTATCTGTTCGCCGGCCCTGACTGGCAGGGCGAAGTACCCACAGGCGTCGAACTGCGGCGCCTGTCGACCAACTCCGGCGCCCTCGCCCTGCGCTACGGGGTGAGCAAGGAAGATCCTCAGGACCTGCCCCGCGTGCTGGAACTGCAGAAACAGGTGCACACCACCTCGCTCAGCAATTGGGGCAAGCCCGATGGCTTTGGCAAGGTGACCACCGTGAAGATGTCCCGCAAGGAATACAGCGGCGACCTGGCCCTCTTCGAGCGCATGGTCGATCTGCTGAATGAGAACCCACCGCGTTCGGAGCAGCGCGCTGCCGTGTCCATGTTCCAGAGCATCGGCATCGAGCTTGGCAAGCCCTTCGATGCCAGCCGGCTGCACCCGGCCACGGTGGCTGGCCTTAAGCGTGCACTGGCCGACAGCCAGGACCTGATGACTTGGAAGGTGAAGTACCGCGGCACGCCCTACCCGACCCGCTGGAACAACCTGCACGAGGGCAGCTACGGCTTCCACTTCATCAACCGCGCAGAGGGTGCGCTCGAAGGTCTGATGGTGCATGACCGCGAAGAAGGGGTGTACTTCAGCACCTATGAAGATGGCACCGGCCAGTTGCTTGATGGCCAGCAGCGCTACATCTTGCACTTCGAGCGTGATGCACTGCCCCAGCTTCAGGACAAGGGTTTCTGGTCCATCACCCTGTACGGCACCAACTTCCAGCTGGTGGACAATGCCATCGACCGCTACTCCATCGGTGACCGGACCCCGGGACTGACCTACAACCCGGACGGTTCACTGACGCTATATATCCAGCACCAGCCCCCCACCGGGCTCGAAAGCAACTGGCTGCCTTCACCTGATAAAGGGTTGTTCCGTTTGAACTACCGCATCTATCTGCCCGATGAGAAGACGCGCAATCCAAAGACGCTGCAGCAGTTCATTCCGCCCATCCAACCCCAGGCGCGCAGCTGAGCCCAACATGCCGGGGCGCCCTCTCGCCCCGGCTGACTCAGTGGCGCTCCCTGAGCGCGCGCCGGTACTGTCCGGGACTGCCACCGGTCCAGCGCTTGAAGGCACGGTTGAAGCTGCTCTGGTCGATAAAACCCAGATTGAATGCAATCTCGTTCAGGCTCATCCCCGACATGCCCAGATAGCGCAGCGCCAGGTCCTGTCGAATCTCATCCTGCAGTTCTTTGAATGATGTGCCCTCCTCGGCCAACTTGCGATGCAGGTTGCGGCCACTCATGTTCAGGCGCTCGGCAATGTGCTCTAGCCCAAGCTTGTCGCTACTGAGCAAGGCGATGATCTCCTTGCGCACTTGCAGGCTGACCTGCTCGTGGCGCATTCGCCCCAGATAATCGCGCAACAACTGCTCGTTCATTCCAGCAATCATGGCGTTGGCCGCCGGCAGCTCCCGATCCAGCACGCCGGAAGCCATCAGCATGACATTCGCCTCGGCGCCAAAGTACACGGGCACGCCGAAAAACTGTTCAAAAGCCTCTAAGCGGTGAGGTACCGGACGGCACAAACGAACCTCGAGCAGCCCTTCGGCAGCACTGGCTCCAAGTAACTCGCGAAAGGTTCTGAACAACACCCCCATGAAGGCATCAACAGGGAAAAATGGCCGCTGTGCCGAACCGGAGCTATCAGAGCCCAGTATCAATGCCACCCCCACAGGGCTCTCGACCACCTCGATTGCCGCGATGGTAGTGACCACCCGCACATAGCGCTGCAGCCGATCGAGCGCCTCTCGCAGGGTGGAGCTGGCCTGCAGCGCAAAGATCAGGGCATTGAGGTGAGTCGGATAGAGATTGGCAGCGACCTGAAGACCAAAAGAGTCATCGCCGGTCCGTTCGACACAAAGCCGCCAGAGCTTCCACATGTTGACCACGGCAACTCGCAGCTCTGGATCACGAATCACCCTGGGATCGATACCGGCCTCCAGCATCAGCGGCACCGCCTCGATGCCATACCCCTGCAGCGCTCGCTGAATAGCCAGCGCCCAGGTGGCAATGGTCGTATGGGCTAGTTCGTGGGGCGGACTGCTCATCCGAATTCCTGTCTGAAATTGTCAAAAACGCGGCTGTGCGCGCCAAGAAACAAGGGACTTACGCGGCCTATCTTAAGCCCCCCGGCAAGCGGGGCAACCGTTTGCACTCACAACAACAAAAACAGTTTCCGAGGCATACCATGCACCAATTACGCAGAGGCCATGGCGCCCTTGTGTTTACACTGCTGGCCGTCAACAGCACGCTCTGCCACGCCGCTACCTTCGAACTCGACAACGGCATCAGCGGCCGCTGGGACACCAGCCTGTCAACTGGCATGAGCATCAGCACCAGCGATCCAGACAGGAATCTCCTGCCCACTGTCTATGACGGACGCGCCGCCGGCATCAACGGTAACGACGGGCGCATGAACTTCAAAGCCGGAGACACCATATCAAGGGTGGTCAAAGGTACCACCGAACTGGCGCTTAGCCGGGACAACCTCGGGCTGCAGATCAGCGGCAAATTCTGGCACGACGACCTGCTGGAAAACGGCGACGCCCGCTTCAAGGACTTCGACGACTCGGGCTTCGATTCGCTGGCCAAGTTTTCCGGCGCCGAACTGATGGATGCCTACGTCTGGGGCGAATTCCAGCTCAATGACCGGCCGCTGGATCTCCGTCTCGGTCAGCAGGTCCTGAGCTGGGGGGAAAGCACCTTCATCCAGGGCGGCCTCAATGTGATCAACCCGATCGACGCCAACGCCCTAACCACGCCCGGGGTCGAGATCAAGGAAGCGCTGATTCCGGTCAACCTGTTCAATCTGTCGCTTGGCATCAGCGAGAATCTCTCGACCAGCGCCTTTTACCAACTGGAATGGCGCGCCACGGTACAGCCAGGTTGCGGCACCTTCTTCGCCCAGTCGGATGCCAGTCAGCCAGGCTGCGGCCCACTGTATGCCGTTTCAGGTCGAACGGAAGCGCAACAGGAGAACATGCAGCTGGTCAATCCGCTGCTGCCGGCCGGGGCCAACATGGTTATTCCGCGAATCAGCGACGATACCCCCGCAGATGCCGGGCAGTGGGGGGTGCGCCTGGACTACTTCGCCGAAGAGCTGAACAGCACCGAGCTTGCCTTCTACGTGATGAACTATCACAGCCGGCTGCCCTATACCAATGCGATCACCGCCGACTATTCCAAGCGTCCGGGCAGCGGCTTCTTCCTACCCGGAGTTACCAACAACCCGCTCTATGGTGGCAGCAACGCCAAGCCGCTGGCCCAGGCGCCGCTCTACCAGATGGCCTTCCCCGAAGACATCCGGCTGTACGGCATCAGTTTCAACACCTCAGGACCCTGGGGTATCTCTATGTCCGGCGAGCTGAGCCACAGGCCCAACCAGCCGATCGCCATCAACGGTCAGGACTTTCTCTACGCCAGCGGCTTTCTCGACACCGAGTCACCCATCGTCGACGAACTGTTTGGCCTGGACATTCAAGCCCCGGGAAGCGGCCCTATTCTGGCCAAAGCCGCCGGCCTCTATGGGACACAGGTGCAGGGCTATCGGCGCAAACCGGTTAGCCAGCTGCAACTGACGGCCATGCAAACTTTCAGCGACATCTGGGGCGCAGATAACCTGCTGTTGATTGCCGAAGTCGGCACCGTGCACGTGGCGGATCTGGAGCCGGTCGAGACCCTGGCCTATGGCCGCGACGCCGTCTACGGTTCCGGCGTAGAAGGTGCCGCCATTGCCTGCAAGAACCCGGCGTTGAAGCAGGACTACTGCCAACGGGAGGGATATACCACGCCCTGGTCCTGGGGCTATGCAGCCCGAGCCAACCTGACCTACAACGACCTGCTGCCGGGCACCGTGGTCACCCCATCGTTGGCCTGGCGTTATGACGTCGAAGGTTATGCCCCCTCTCCGGCTCCGCAATTCGTCGAAGGCCGCCAGGCCGTCACACTGGCCGTGAACTTCGACTATCTGGAGCGCTACAACGCCGCCGTCAGTTACACCGACTTCTTCGGTGGCGACTTCAATCCGCAGACCGACCGCGACTTCATCTCATTCACCCTTGGCGCCAAGTTCTGAGGACTTATCCATGCTTAATAGCCCAATCTCCCGCCACACACTCCTGGCACTAAGCCTGATGATCAGCATGCCCGCTTTCTGTGCCGTCTCGGCCGAACAGGCGGCACAGCTAGACCAGCAACTAACGCCCATGGGCGCCGAACGTGCTGGCAATACCGACGGCAGCATCCCCGCCTGGGACGGCGGATACAAGCCATCGACCTCAGGCGGAGCGCTGGTCGATCCCTATGCCGCCGAGCAACCGCTACAGCGCATCGACTCCGGCAACATGGCGCAATTCGCCCAGTGGCTGAGCCCAGGCACGCAAGCCATGCTCCGTCAGTACCCGCAGAGCTTCCATCTGCAACTGTATCCCTCGCACCGCAGCGCGGCCTATCCCGAGTCCATCCTGAAACAGAGCCGGCAAAACGCCACCCGGATCAGACTGAACGCCAGTGGTAGTGGCCTGGAGGGTGGCTACACCAGCGGCGTGCCGTTCCCCGTCCCCCTGCGTGCCGAAGAGGTTATCTGGAACCATGTCACCCGCTACCGTGGCGGGGCGGTCAAGCGCGAGGTTCACCGCATGCCGGTGCAAACCAGCGGTGCCTATCAGGCCAGCCTCATCCGCCAGACACAGGTCTTTGCCAGCAATGTCCGGGACAACACGCCAGACAGCAATCTGCTCTTCTATTTCATCGGCCAGACCCTGGCTCCGGCGCGCCAGGCCGGCAACATCGCCCTGATTCACGAGCCCCTGGATCAGGTACAAACCCCACGCCAGGCCTGGGCTTACAACGCCGGACAGCGGCGTGTCCGGCGAGCCCCTACACTGGCCTACGACTCACCACAGAACAGCTCGGATGGCCTGGCCACATCGGACAACATGGATATGTACAACGGTGCGTTCGATCGCTACGACTGGACCCTCAAAGGCAAGCGCGAACTGTTGATTCCTTACAACAACTACCGACTGCACGACAAAGGGCTGAAGTACGCACAAATCATCCAGCCTGCGCATTTGAATAGCGACTACGTGCGCTATGAGCGGCATCGGGTCTGGGAGGTAGAGGGAAAGCTCAAAGCAGGCCAGCGCCACATTTACGACAAGCGCACGTTTTTCATTGATGAGGACACCTGGCAGATTGCCCTAGCGGACCATTACGACGCCCGTGGTGAGCTATGGCGAGTATCGGCAGCCTACCAGTTGAACTTCTACAACGACCTGGTGCCCTGGATGACCGCCGAGGCTATTCATGATCTGCAGTCTCGCCGTTATCTGGTCAGCGGCCTGAGTAATGAGACCCCGAGCGAGGCCAGCTTCGGCCATGAGGCTCTGCGCCAAGACTTCAAGCCAGATGCCTTGCGCCGCTTGGGCGGGAAGAACTGAAGGATCGGTCTTCGGCGAGTCAGCCACCGGCGTCGGACGACGATCTGCTGCAGGTTGACCGCCTTGCCATGCCCTTCCCTAACGGGCCAACCAAGCATCTTGGCGCTGGCGCACGGTGGTATCGTGGGCCAGAAGCACCTCGATAAAGCATTGCGCAGCAAGTGATAGGCGTCTGCCGCGCAGATGAGCAATCCCGAAACGCCCGCGCAGGCCAGGGTCAAGGCTGCGTAAAGCCTGTAAGTCGCCGCGCCGCAGTTCGTCTTCCACCATAAACCAAGGCAATATTGCCAGCGCCTCACAGCCCTGTAGGAGCTGTTTGATAATGGCCGAGCTATCGCAGGTGATGGCCAGCTTCCACTGCTCACGCCAGGTGTTCTGTAAGGCTCTAGGTAGGCGCTTGAGCAGCTGCTCACGAATATCCTCGGGAAGGTTGGGTCCGGCCAGTGGATACTTCAACAGCATCTCCAGACTAGGCTCGGGGTGCTCAAGCAAGGGATGACCGGCGCGGCACATCGGCAGCGTGTGGTGCTCACCAAGGGCCTGTATCGTATAGCTGGGGTCGTCCTCGATCTCGTGCAAGTCGGCCACCAGCAGATCTATTTCCCGGCGTTGCAAACGCGCGGGCAGTTCTTGCCAGGGTGCCAACACCACCTCCAAATGCACGCCGGGGTGCGCGCGGTTCAAAATGGCCAGCACCGGGGCGACAAGCGCGGCGCCGGCAAACGGACCTACTCCCACACGCAACTCACCTTGCTCCAGGCCGCGCGCCAATTGTAGGTCACGCTGCAAGTCCTGGGCGTGCAGCAGCAGTTGCCGGGCATGCTGCAATAACAGTTCGCCCATCGTTGTGGGGGTCACTTCGCGGTGGCTGCGATCAAACAGCTGCTCGCCAACCTGAGCTTCCAGCGCTTGCAGGCTGCGGGTCAGCGCCGGC
>JBLRXF010000165.1:0-7046 GCA_047920875.1 Haliea sp.
GTTGTTGCAACCTTCGCGGATATAGATGTCACGGCCTTCCAGTTCCAGGGCGGGCAAGGGCTTGAGTCCGGCAATGGGCTCGCTGACCTGCTTGCCGAACATCAGCGGCACGAGTTCCACCAGGGTGCCAAAACTGATGGCCACGATGATCAGGACGATCATCAGGCCAATGTTTTTCTCTACGACTTCATGCTTCATGCTTGACTCCCCTGTGCCGCGCCCGCCGGCAGCGCCTGCTCGGCAACATCCTTGCGTGTGGTCATGTAGACGTTGTAGGCCATTATCAGCATGCCGGCGAAGAAGATGGCACCGCCGGCCAGCCGCACCAGGTAGCCGGGATGGCTCGCCACCAGAGACTCGACAAAGGTGTAGGTGAGGGTGCCGTCTTCGTTATAGGCGCGCCACATCAGGCCCTGCAGAATGCCATTCACCCACATGGACGCGATGTACATCACGGTGCCTATGGTCGACATCCAGAAGTGAACGTTGATCAGTTCGATGCTGTACATGCGGCTCTTGCCAAAAATGATCGGGATCAGGTGGTAGATACAGCCGATCGAGATCATGGCCACCCAGCCCAGGGCGCCGGAGTGGACGTGGCCGATGGTCCAGTCGGTGTAGTGAGACAGCGCGTTCACTGTCTTGATGGACATCATCGGGCCTTCAAAGGTGGACATGCCGTAGAACGACAGGCTGACCACCATGAAGCGCAGGATCGGGTCGGTGCGCAGTTTGTGCCAGGCACCCGACAGGGTCATCATGCCGTTGATCATGCCACCCCAGGACGGTGCGAGCAGGATGATGGACATCACCATGCCCAGGCTCTGGGCCCAGTCGGGCAGGGCGGTGTAGTGCAGGTGGTGGGGGCCGGCCCAGATGTAGACGGCGACCAGGGCCCAGAAGTGCACGATGCTCAAGCGGTAGGAGTAGACAGGGCGCTCCGCCTGCTTGGGCACGAAGTAGTACATCATGCCGAGAAAGCCCGCGGTGAGGAAAAAGCCGACCGCGTTGTGGCCGTACCACCACTGCACCATGGCATCCACAGTGCCGGCGTAGGCGGAGTAGGATTTGGTCATGTCCACCGGAATGGCCGCACTGTTGATGATGTGCAGCACGGCAACGGTGACGATGAAGCCGCCGAAGAACCAGTTTGCCACGTAGATGTGGCTGACCTTGCGCTTGACAATGGTCCCGAAGAAAACGATGGCATAGGAAACCCACACCACCGCGATCAGTATGTCTATGGGCCATTCCAGCTCGGCGTACTCCTTGGAGGAGGTCAGCCCCAGTGGCAGGGTGATCGCCGCTGCGACAATCACCGCTTGCCAGCCCCAGAAGGTGAAGGCAGCAAGCTTGTCAGAGATCAGGCGAGCCTGGGTGGTGCGCTGTACCACATAGTAGGAGGTGGCAAACAGGGCGCTGCCGCCGAAGGCAAATATTACCGCATTGGTATGCAGCGGCCGCAGCCGTCCGAAGCTGGTCCAGGGCAGATCGAAGTTGAGGGCCGGCCAGGCCAGCTGGGCGGCGATCAGTACGCCGACCAGCATGCCGACGATACCCCACACCACCGTCATGATGGCGAATTGGCGCACAACCTTGTAGTTGTAGGTCGGGTGCTCCAGCGCAGCGTTGAGTTCACTCATGATTGGGTTCCACTGTCATTGAAGGTTGGCAAGTGCCTGGGCCGGCTGGTTCAGACGTCGGTGAAGGCGGGGCCGGCACCGAAGTCCCAGAGGATAACCGTCGTTACCATCAGGGAAACGAGAATCACCAAGCCGACGCCAACCACTGCGGTTGAGAACAGGAAGCCGCGTTCCTCGGGGATGTTCATCATGATCGGGATGCCCAGGTAAAGCAGGTAGACCGACCAGCTGACTGCGATAACGCCCAGCAACATGTCTACCCAGAGCAGGGGATAAAACCCCACCAGGCCAAACACGAACAGGGGGGTTACGGTCAGTCCAGCGACTACAACGCCTTTGACGAAGCTGGTATCTGCGCCGTAGGTGCCGGCCATCCAGTGGATGAAGTAGCCCACTGCGACCACGCAGCTGACCATGGCAAAATAGAACAGGATACAGAGCTGCAGGGCGCTATCGACCGTTAGCCTGATTCCCGCGCCATCGCCGACGGTCCAACCCACGCGGCTGGTCCCATAGTACCAGGCCACTGCGGGCAGCAGCGCCATGATACAGGGATAAAGCACCAGGATATTGAGTGACCTGGCCGGCAGAGCGGCTACGCTGCGCCACTGCGCGTCGGGCTTCACCAGTAAGCCAAAAGTGTGCTGGATCATGTTGTTTTGCTCTCCCCAAGAATTTTTAACGCCTGGCTGCGGCGCATTCTAGCGACCTGCCCTGGCGGTGCCATGATACAGATCAATAGAGGCTGGGGTGTCCCCGGCGCGCTGTCAAACAGCGATGTTTGCCGCGTGTTGCAGAGCCTCTTGATCCAGAATTTCGATTTCCTTGTTGTCGACTCGCAGAATGCCGCTTTTCTGCATCCGGCTGAAGACTCTGCTGATGGTCTCGACGGTGAGCCCGAGATAATTGCCGATGTCCACTCTCGACATGGGCAGACGAAACTGACTTGCGCTCAGGTGGCGGCGGGCGTTGCGCCTGGAGATGCTCAGCAACAGGGTGGCGACCCGTTCATCAGCGGAATTCTTGCTCAACAGGGTGATAAGCAGCTGATCCTCGGTGATCTCCCGGCTCATCAGCTGGAACAGGTGCCTTTGCAGGCTTGGCACGATCGCGCTGAGCTTTTCCAGGGAATCGAAGGGGATGGCGCATATGGCCGCTGTCTCCAGTGCGCGCGCCGAGGAGGCGTGGGCGCTGTCGCTGATGCCGTCCATCCCCAGGATTTCGCCCGGGAAGTAGAAGCCGGTGACCTGTTCGCGCCCATCGCTGGTGGTCCTGTAGCCTTTCATGGCACCCGAACGCACAGCGTAAATCGACTGGAAAGGGGCTCCCTCGTGGTACAGGAGCTCGTTTTTTTGCAGAGGTTTGCTGCGCTGAACAATGCTCTCCAGCTGTTCCAGGTCAGTGCTGTTCAGGGCCAGTGGCAGACAGATCCGGCTTAGCCTGCAGCTATCACAGCTGACTTTGTACTCGTGGGTGCAGGAGCGGAAAGGCGCTGTTTCACTGACGTTTTGCAGGTGCACTGTCATTTCGTCCCCCTGGACAAATCTCGCAGGCAAAGTATAGAGCATTTGCGTGGCCGCCTGCACCCTGCCGCGGTTTGACATCGGCGCGAGTTTCAGCCCAGAGAAGCGACGCTCTTCAGTACCAGCCTCACCAGTTCGGCCTGCCGCGATACGCCGGTCTTGGCAAAGATGGACTTAAGCTGCGCGCGGGCCGTGTGCGGGGAAATGTTCTGGGCCTCGGACACCTCGGTCAGGCTCAGACCCCGGGACAGGAGAATGGCGAGGTTCGATTCGGCCGGAGTGAGATCGAACAATTGCCCCAGGGTGCCCTGGGAGGCGGTTTCGCTGAGCTCCGGATCGGAGATGAAGACCGCCACGCAGGGGCTGGACTGGCCTTCTCCCCACTCGGGGACGGGCACTGGTCGCAGTACCAGGCCGAGCTGTGAATGGCCGCCGCCGCGAGGTACGCGCAGAGCTCGTACCACCGACGTCTCGCCGCGGTGCTGGGCCTTGATAATGGTGTCTAGCGCAGCCTGCAGCTCCCGGTTCTTGTCCCGCCCCTCAATGACCAGCTGCTGTCCGCGCACGCTGAGTCCGTTGCCTTCGTCCAGCAGCGCCCGGGCAATGGTGTTGGTGCTCAGGATTCGGCCCTGCTCATCGAGGACGATCGTGGCTACCGCCAGCTGCTCCACAGCGCCGGCGTATAGATTGCGTTCGGAAACGGTGCGGCTCAGGGTTGCGTACAGCTGTATAGACAGCCGCAGGTGGGGGGCAATGCGCGCGAGCAGGTCGCGTTCACCGGCGCTGAAGCGAGACTCATTGCGACGGCGTGAAAAGCGCAGGCGGGCGAGCATGCCGCCGGGTTCGACCGTGTCGAGGCCGAGGATCCGGAAAAGCCCCGCCGACTTCAGATAATGTTCGTAGTAGTCCGAGACCACCAGCTCCTCGTCACTGAGAATATCCTCCAGCGCCACTACCCGATCGGGCGGCAGATTGACAAAGGGATCCAGGGAAAAGAACTGCTCCCGGTAGGCGGTCACCTCCCAATCGGCGGGGTCTGAGAGTCCCTCGGGGTGCTGGTCTTCACTGCGGGGACGAACGCTGTTGAGGATAACGCCGCGATCGTCTTCAGCCGGTGGCCGCAGTACCAGCGAGACCACGTGGCAATCAATCAGTTGTCGCAACAGCGGGAGAGCAGAGGCCCAGGGCGGGCTCTCCAGCGGCCCGCGGTAGAGGGCGGCGACCAGTTCATCGTAGACCGCGGGAACTGCGGCCAGCGTGGCCGATGTAATGCCGGGCGCCCGCATCGTCACTTCTCTATACTCATCAGGTCCAGAGCCACCTCCTCCAGGGGCTTGGGCCGACCGATGCCCCAGCCCTGCAGGTAATCAACCCCGATCTCTTGCAGCTTCTCGATGATGGCCGCATTTTCGACCGATTCGGCGATGGTTTCCTGGCCAAGGAAGTGGGCCAAATCGTTGATTGACCTGGCCATCGCATAATCGCTGCGGTTCTGGTGAATATTGGTGATGAAACTGCCGTCGATCTTGACGTAGTCTACCGGGAGTTCTCGCAAGTAATTGTGGCTGGCGGGACCGGTACCGAAATCGTCGATGGAAAACTTGCAGCCGATATTGCGGAAGGCGCGCACGAAGTCTGCCGCCTTGACCAGGTTGGCGATGGTGCCGGTTTCGGTAATTTCAAAACAGAGGCGGTTGGTGCCGACGCCGAATTCAGATATCTGCTCGAACAGATAGTCCAGGAAGGCATCGTCGGTGACGCTGGCGCCAGACAGATTGATGGCAAGATTGGGTACCACCTTCTGGGCATCCATGAGGGAGCTGATCCAGCGAAAAGCCTCGCGGACCACCCAGCGATCCACCAGCGTCATGAAACCATAGCGCTCGGCCGAGTCAATAAAGTCCTGTGGAGAGCTCAGGTTGCCGTTGGTGTCGCGCATTGCCAGCAACAGTTCATAATGACGAGTACTGGGTACGCCGCCCGCTACGGCTGTCTTGGCGATGGGTTGGGCCCGCAGTATGAAGCGTTCATTTTCCAGCGCCTCTTCCAGAGCCTCGCGTGAACGTCGCTGCTCATGTCGATAGCTTTTGACAGTCTCCTCACTTTCACGGTGCTGCTCGACCCTGTTGCGACCGAGCTCCTTAGCCTTGCGCATGGCCTCGCGGGCGTTGGCCATCACCCGGTCGACATCCGGGCTGTGGTCGAGGATGGTGGCGATACCGATAGACACGGTGAAGCTGACTTTTTCGCCGTCAATGTCGACGCTGCTCTGTGCGATATCACTGCGGATTTGTTCGGCAATAACGCTTGCCTGCTCCAGATCCCGGTCTACCAGCAGTACCGCGAACTCATCCTCCGTCAAACGTGCTGAAGCGGTTTTCTTGCCATGTAGCTGTGCCAGCAGACCCGAGAATTCCAGCAGCACCTGGTCGCCGCTGATACGGTCGTAGACCTCGTTAACCAAAGTGAAATGGTCAATATTGAGGCACAGTACCGCGTGCTGAGAGCGATGCTGCTTGGCGTGACTCAGCGCGCGGCCCACTTGCTCGAGGAAGCTCTCGCTATTGATCAGGCTGGTCAGGGAGTCGTGATTGCGGGAAAAACTGAGGGTGCGCTGCACGTGTTCCAGGGTGCCGTACATGCTCTGGTCGACCGCGGACATTGTGTCCGCGGGGGCCGGCGGCTGTGCTCCGCGACTTAGCTGGCGGGCCAGCTGCACCTCGTTGAGTTCAGCGACTTTTTGCCCGCGGTCGTTGACGAACAAAAAGCGCCCCCGATCCTCGCTGATCCAGGCCAGCTGCATGCGGTGCCGCTGGCCGGCCTTGTCGTGATAGTGCAGCCAGCTGCCCGTCTTGAGCTCCTCAACCCGACGCACCCAGCGACGCAGTCGCGAGGTCTTGTCGATACGCTGGCGTCTGGATTCGGTGGCAGCTTCCCCCTTGGCCATTCTGGTTTGATGCTCCGTGGCCATCACCACAGGCGCTTCTCCGGAAAGGATGGATCGCAGATCGTTCAGGACGGTCTGGATTGATACATTGCCAGGTAGTGCGGTGCTGGCCTGCTGTTCGAGCAGATCAATGAAGGGCTCCACCTCCATGCTGCGTTCTACAACAAGGTCCTCATCCACATCGCCCTGATTCTGCTGGCTTAGCCAGGCTGCGAGCAGGTCCAGGGTGCGCAAGTGTTCCTGCCACTCGCGGCTATCGGCACCCTGCTTGATGTGAGTCAGAACCATCAGGTCACGCCAGCCATTGTCGATCAAGTCCAGAAGGATCTGGGGTGCGCCAGACTCGGGCAGTGTCTCCCGAACGATGGCGTCCACGGCATTGCGGGCGCTAGCCAGTTTTTCCTTGCCTTCCTGAGCCTTGACGACCCGTTCGACGTTGCGGGCATGCGCGAGTGCCTGCTGCTGCGCCAGCTTGTCTACGCCGGCGAGGGCCTGCTCAAAGACGCCGCTGTCCCGATCGTAGTTGTTGACAATGTTATCGATGATCGCTTCAACCCGGGTTTCGAGCATCCGGTTGGGGAAGTTCGCTGAGTTCGCCAGCACCGCCAGCTTGTCTACCAGGCTGCGGGCAGGGTGCTCAGGGTCGAGGAAGAAGTGGGGCTCCAGGAGAGCCAGGCGTGCAAGGGGAATCTGCAGATTCCCCAGAGCGGGTTTCAGTTCCGTGCTCACATCCAACTTGGATTGAATGGTGTTGAACAGGCTGTCCACCATCTCCAGCTGGTTGCGATTCTCCACGCTGATGCCGGCACCGAGACCTTGCGCGTCTCCCGCATGGGCAGCCAGGTACTCGGACGTGGATCCGCTGCGCTGCACTTGCTGCCGGGCTTCACTGCTCTGTTGCAGATGTGCCAGTGCCTGGACCAGGGCCTGCGG
>JBLRXF010000166.1:0-6965 GCA_047920875.1 Haliea sp.
CGGTGCCGTGCGGTAAAGCCCGCTCCGCGGGCTCCTACACACCGATCTCCGCAGAAGCAGCCGGGTAGCTGGTATAGCCGTCAGGACCGGGGGCATACAGGGTGGCCGGGTCGAACTTCGCCAGCGGTAGCTGTTGCTGCCAGCGCTCCACCAGGTCCGGGTTGGCAATGAACGCGCGTCCAAAAGAAACCGCCGCCACCGCGCCGGACGCCACCGCATCCTCCGCTTCCTGCAGCTTGTAACTCTCGTTGACAATCAGCCTGTCGGCAAAAAAGCGCTGGCCCAGAGCCAGGTTATCAACCCGCCCGGTGGGCATGCGAATCACGTGCAGCCAGGCCAGATCCAGCTTGGCGACTTCCGCCAGCAAGTACTCGAAGGTCTCCTGCGGGTTGTCATCACTGAGATCGTTGAAGCCATTGTCCGGGCAGATGCGCATGCCCACCCGGCCCGCGCCGGCCTCGGCAATCATCGCTGCCAGCACCTCCAGCACAAAGCGGGCACGATTGGCGACGGAGCCACCGTAGGCGTCCGTGCGGAGATTGGTCCCCGTGGAGAGGAACTGTGCGGGCAGATAGCCGCTGGTGCAGTGCAGCTCCAACCCGTCGAAACCGGCGGCCAGGGCATTGGCTGTGGCCTGGCGATACTCCTCGATCACGCCGGCAATTTCCTCCAGCGCCAGCGCCCGCGGCGCGTCCAGGGGCTGCATGCCCGCCTGGTCTGTGTAGATTTCACCCTTGGCCGTCACCGCCGACGGCGCCACCGTTTCCGCGCCGGCAGGCTTGTTGTAATAGCTGGCAACCCGGCCCACATGCATGATCTGCGCAACGATGCAGCCACCCTCGGCGTGGACCGCGGCGGTAATGTCGCCCCAGGCAGCCACCTGCTCGGGCGCATAAATACCGGGCGTGCGGCAGTAGCCGAGGCCATTGGCGCTGGGTGCAACGCCTTCGCTGATGATCATGCCCGCACTGGCGCGCTGGCGGTAGTACTCGATCATCAGGGGCGTCGGCACGGCATCGGTACCGGCACGGCTGCGGGTCATGGGCGCCATGACAATGCGGTTGCGCAGGTTCAAGTCGCCGAGTTGCAGTGGAGTCAGGAGATCCATAGTGGTGCTAATCCTTGGTCAGTAAAAGGGTTCAGCGCACGCGAATGCGCGGTTCGGGCGCGCCGCGGCGCATGGTGGCAAGAAACTGTTCCAGCGGCGCCGGCGCGGCGACCTCCGGTTCATCCACGCCGGGCGGGTTGGCCCAGAACTCGGCCCAGGAAGGCCAGAGGTCATGATAAGCGCCGTCATACGCTTCGCGGTCCGGCCAGCGCATCTTCTGCTCACCGATGGGTGGGCGGTTGAGATCCGTAGCGTACCAGTAACAGGGCAGGCGGCGGCGGAAATACCAGCGCCCGTCGATGCGCTGGTAGTTGTCCCAGTACAGCATCTGCATGATGACCCACTGGTCGCCGGTTTCGTGCTCATTCTTTGAGTAGACCACACCGTGTGCGTGATCGGGGTCATCAAACTCGATGATGTGATTGCCGATGTGGTGGGAAGTGCCGGTGAACTGCAGGCGCAGGGTGTCGTCCAGCCAGCGCTTGAGATGGCTGCGGCCGGTCTTCTCCCGGCTGACGCGGATGTCCGCCGCGAACAGATTGACGTGGGCATCCAGGTCGCGCATGTCCAGGGACAGGGAATACTTGGCTGCGAGCTGGCGTATTTCGTCCAGCGACTCCAGGCGGTCTATGCGCTGCAGCAGGCTAGCGTCTGTCATCACCCTACTCCCAGCTCGCCGTGCCGGTGTTCAGCTCCGCCACCCGGCCCCCGTCAACCACCAGCTCGGTACCGGTGATATAGGAAGCCTCGTCGCTGGCGAGAAACAGGATCGCGTTGGCACACTCCCGCGGGTCGCCAATACGGCCGATCGGAATCGACTTCGCCGTGGCTTCGCGGGCAGCATCATCTGGCAGCACCGCCGCCGTGGGCGGGGTCAGGAAAGCGCCGGGAACCACGGCATTGACCCGGATCCCCTTCTTGCCCCACTCCATCGCTGCGTTGCGTGAGAGGCCCAGCATCGCCGCCTTCGCCGCACTGTAGCCGGCCATGGCCGGGGTACCGCGCAGGCCACAGACCGAGGACACGTTCACCACCGCGCCGCGATTGGCCTTGAGCTGGGGATAGGCTTCCCGCATCAGGAACATGGCACCATCCAGGGAGACAATGAAATTCTGTCGCCAGGCCTTGGTGTCGTGATTGGCCAGCATGCCTGGCACCATGAGCACAGCGTTGTTCACCACGATATCGAGGCGCCCGAAGCTCTCGACAGTCTTCGCCACCAGCGCACGCACGGCCTCTTCGTTGGCGATGTCCGTGGGGCAGACCAGAGCGCGCCCACCCGCTGCCGTAATTGTGGCGGCAACCGCGGCCAGCTTGTCCTCACTGCGAGCGGCCAGCACCACTGCCGCGCCCTCTTCCGCAAAGCGGATGGCGGTGGCCGCACCGATACCCTGTCCCGCGCCGGTAATGATCGCCACTTTATCCTTCAATCTCATGTGCCTGTCCTCGACTGATCATGTGTGTAAGGAGCGGCAGCTTAGGCAGCGCCGGGACACAGGGTCAACCGCCGGCTTACCCTGACAGCAGTCCCCGGCTGCCGCCAGGTGACGAATAGCCAGCCGGGTATAATTATTTACTCCGGTAACGTTTCGCCAGGAATTTGCAAGTCATACCAATCCTGGAGGGCCTGCCGTAGAGTAACCACAGACATCGCCACGATAGCTGCACAAGGAGTATTCCACCATGAGTCAACGTATCCCCATGCCCATTCCGCTGGGCTGGTTCCAGGTCGCCTACTCCCAGGAGCTCGCAGTCGCTGCCTCCATGCCGCTGCGGTATTTCGCTACCGACCTGGTGCTGTTCCGGACCGAAAGCGGCGAAGCGAAGGTCCTCGATGCCTACTGCCCGCACATGGGCGCCCACCTCGGCTACGGCATCCGCGGTCAGGCCGGCGGCGGCTCGGAAGTGCGTGGCGATTCCATTGTCTGCCCATTCCACGGCTGGGCCTACAACGGCGATGGCCAGTGTACCGATGTACCCTATGCCAACAACCTGCCGCCAAAAATCGCCCGCGGCGAGCAGGTGATCAGGCCCTGGCACGTACGCGAGCTGAACCAGGTGATTTATGTCTGGTACCACCCGGACGGTGACGCTCCCTACTTCGAACCCGAGGAAATACCCGAAGCAGCTGCCGACAACGACGACTGGGGCAGCTTCAAGATTCACAGCTGGGACATCGGCACCCACATGCAGGAAATCGGCGAAAACGCGGTGGACCCCGCCCACTTCCTCTATGTGCACGGCACCCAGAATATCCCCACACCCGACATCATGGAGTTTGACGGCGTCTACCGCTCGGGCCGGCTGGTGAGCAAGATGGCCACACCCCGCGGCGAAGTCACCGGTATCATTGCCAACAAGAGCACCGGCCCCGGTCAGGCGACGGTGCGCTTCAGCGGCATTTGCGACACCGTGCTGATGGCCAACCTGACGCCGGTAGACAGCGAGAATTCCAAAGCCTTTTATGCGTTTATCCAGAAGAAAGTCGACGGCAAGGAACCGGTAGGCGGCGTCGCCGATGCCATCGTCAAGGACATCTACAGGCAGATGGAGGAGGACCGCATCATCTGGGCCCACAAGCAGTACTTCGAAAAGCCGCTCCTGTGCGACAACGATGGCCCCTTCGCCAAGTTCCGCAAGTGGTACTCGCAGTTCTACACCCACGACAACTGGCGCTCAGGCGCCGGCGAGGGCTGACGCTGCTAGAAGGGAAATACCCGCGGCAGCAGCCACAGCACCACCGCTGAGTAGGCGATGGACACCGGCAGGCCGCTGCGGAAGTAATCCCGCAAGCTGTAGCCACCGAGATTCTGCACCATCAGGTTGGTGGTGTAGCCATAGGGTGTCAGGAAACTGGCACTGGCGCCGTAGGCCACGGCCATGATGAAGGGCGTGGAACTGACCCCGAGGCTCTCGGCCAGCCCAAACGCAATCGGAAAGCTGAGAGCGGCGGCGGCGTTGTTCGTCATCAGCTCGGTCAGCAGCAGCGTGCCGAGATAGATGCCCGCGAGCGCGGCCCAGGGGCCTACGGCAGCGAGCTGATCCTGCAGCGCCAAGGCCAGGGTGGCCACCAGGCCGGAATTGGTCAGCGCCTGCGACAGGGTCAGCGCCGAAGCAATGATCAGCCAGATCTCGAACGGAAACCGCCGCCGCAACTCCGAGCCGCGCACCAGCCGCAGCCCCAGCATGCACACCAGCAGCAGAGCGAGCCCCTTGATCAGGGGCAGCATTTCCAGCGCGGCCAGCAGCACCACAGCGGCCAGCAGCAGGCTCACCGCCCAATTCTGCAGCGCGGTGGTGTTGGAACCGGCCACCGCGTCATCTACCACCACGAAGTTCTTGTCGAGGTTCTTGCGCTCGTTGAAATCAGGACCGGTTGCCAGCATCAGGTTATCACCGGCCTGAATGGTAATGTTCCCAAGCTTGCCCGACAGCCGCTTGCCACCGCGACGCATACCCACGACGGCGGCATCGAACAGGGAGCGAAAGCCGGATTCCTTGATCGTCTTGCCCTCAATTGCGGCATTGGGCATGACGATCACTTCCATCATGTTTTCCCGCAGCAGCCCCTCTTCCACAGCAAACAGACGCAGACCGTCGAAGACGTCCAGTGCATTGACCTGGGTGATATCGCCGGAGAAGATCAGCTTGTCACCGGCTTCAATGAACTCGGTGGGTGCCACCGGGGAAATCAGGTGCTCGTCGCGCACGATTTCCACCAGAAACAGCGCATCCAGGTCGCGCAGGCGGTTTTCCGCAATGGTCTTGCCGATCAGGCTGGACTCGGGGCCCACCTCCGCCTCCACCACATACTCTGCCACCTGCAGTTGCTCCGCGCTGGCCCAGGGCAACAAGCGCGCAGAGAACAGCATCACGAAAAGCCCGGCCATGACCGCCGTGGCACCCACGATAAAAAAGTCAAAAAAGGCCAGCCCCTGGCCGGTGGCGTCCTCCAGAAAGCTGCTCACAATGAGATTGGTGGAGGTACCGATCAGCGTCATCGTGCCGCCCAGGATGGCGGCGTAGGACAGGGGTATCAACAGGCGCGAAGCGGGGTGGTGACGATTCGCTCGCACCGTGGTGGCCAGCGTCGCGACGACCGCCGTATTGTTGACAAAAGCGGAAAACACCGCGGTGACGCCCCCCAGCCGCAGCAGACTGAGGGTATAGCTGGGAGAAATCAGGCGGCCTGACAGTTTGTTCAACCAGGACAGCTTCTCCAGGCCAATCGACACCAGCAGCAACAGGATCAGGGTAATCAGCCCGGAGTTGGCAGCCTTCTCCAGCACCTGCGTCGTCTCCACCAGGCCCAGGAAATAAGCGGCCAGCATGGTACCCACGAAAATCTTCGAGGCCGGCCAGTCACTGAAAATGAGGCACCCCAGCAGCCACAAAAACAGGCCGGAGATCAGCAGCTGATCGATCATGTGCGCGAGTCCGGGAGCGATGGCCGATACCAGATCGGTGAGGTCCAGGCCCGCTCCTGCACCAGCGGGCGGTGTTCGGGAGCGCAGCAGCCCTCAAAGCCCTTGCCAATAGTGTCCGGCCGACTGCAGTCGACGCCTCCGGCCAGACACTGGCGCTGGCTCCAGCGACAGCTGGGATTCTCCACAATCCGGCTGTAGTAAAACGCGCGCTGGGCCGGGTCAAAATCGGGATCCTCCCAGACCGCACAGAGCTGACTGTGCCCGCCACCGGCGGTGTCGCAGGTCGCGGGGTCAACGCTGCCGCGGGTGACCGGGTCGCCGGCGACATCGAGCACCTGCTCACGGCTATTGCCTTCACTGTCCAGCCAACCCTTGATGACCTGGATCTTCTGCAGTGGCAAACCAGGGCTGTCAGCGGTGCCGGCATCCTGTTGGGCTGCCACCAGCAGGCGCAGCGCACTGCCCGCGGGTGCCGGCCCAAGTTCCGCCCCCATTGGCACTGCGCTGGCATAGGCCTGTTCGATCTGGTCCGGTGCTGCACACAGCCCAGGGTCAAGATCCCAGCCGGCGAACAGGCGGGTGACAATGCGCGGCCCGCTGGTGCCGTAGGCCTCGCGCCGCTGCATGGCCGCAAACAGAGCGTCGCGGGAGTTTTCCTCGGCCCAGAGTACAGCGAGCCCCCCGGGATTGTACTCCAGCTTGTCCGGCAGGCCCGGGGGCACGGCTTTCAGCGCCGGCACCCCGGCCCCGCCGTGACCCAGGAAGCGATCTTCCTCCACTGCGCCCGGCGTGCCCAGGTGCGTGTCGGTACTGGCGATAACACCGAAGGTGAAAGGATTGGCGCCGAGCGTTTCCTCCAGCACCAGGCCGCGCTGCCAGGTTTCCCGCAGGAAACCGGTCGCCGCGGTAGGGGGGTTGCGGAAACCCGCGATATTATCCAGGGGCAGCTGCTCAAAGGCGCACAGCTCATCGCGGGTGATATCGGGGGCAAAGAAACATTCGGAGGCGCCCTTGTGCTGCATTATTTCCGCCAGCGGCTCCATCCGTTGGCGCCGCAGCGCATAGGCCGTATCCACCGGGGCGCCCGTCGCCAGCTGTTCGCTGAACATGTGACCGGCGCTGAGATTGGAGTTGTGCGGAATCACCAGAGCGTCACAGCCGCTGCCACTATCAATGCACTCCGCGTCCAGCGCGTCCCAAAGCAGCGTCTCTCCGGGGGCATCGATATAGCTTGCCGGCAGTGCCGGCACCACGGCGTTGCGAAACACCACGTTACGATGCAGGTTCCCGCCGGACTTCGCCTGCACCCCGGTCCACTCGTAGCCTATGAAAGTGGTAAACGCACAGTCGCTGGAGCGATCGTAGTGCGTCTCCGCGGCATCCTGCATCTCCTGCCAGGGCACCAGCGCCGCCGCGAGACAGCGCTCGCC
>JBLRXF010000167.1:0-6954 GCA_047920875.1 Haliea sp.
AGGAGCGCGGTCTCCGCGCGATCGCCCGCAGAGCGGGCTCCCACACACAGTCCAGAGGGTGCAGGAGCGCGGTCTCCGCGCGATAGCGGGCGGCTGCCCTACACCTCATCAGCAGCGTCTGTTACCCTGAAATGACACCGGGGTTGCTGAGCGGCCGCCCCGATCATGCCCCGGATCGAGGAAAACCATCCATGAGCCAGGCAAACACTGCCGCCGAATCCACCTCCACCATCCTGATTCCGGTGTTCGTTCCCGCGGTAATCGTGATTCTGCTGCTGGTAATAGGCACCATCAGCAATCCGCAGCTGGCGGGCGAAGTATTCAGTTCCACACTCGCCTACATCACCTCGACCTTCGGCTGGTTCTACATGCTATCGGTCGCTTTTTTCCTGGTGTTTATTGTCGGCGTGGCCTTTACCAGCTGGGGTCATATCAAGCTCGGCCCCGACCACGCCGATCCGCAGTACAGTTTTCCGGCCTGGTTTGCGATGCTGTTCTCCGCCGGCTACGGCATCGCGCTGCTGTTTTTTGGGGTGGCGGAACCGGTGTTGCACTACGCGACGCCACCCACAGGCGCGGGAGAAACTGTCGACGCGGCCAGACAGGCCATGCAGATTGCCTTTTTCCACTGGGGTTTCCACATCTGGGCCATCTACGGTCTGGTCGGTCTGGTACTGGCCTACTTCGCCTTCCGCCACGGCTTGCCGCTATCTATCCGTTCGGCCCTGTATCCACTGATCGGCGACAGAATCTATGGACCCATCGGCCACGCGGTCGACGTGTTTGCCATTCTCGGCACCATGTTCGGGATCGCCACCACCCTGGGGCTGTCAGTGGCCCAGATCAACGCCGGCATCAACTACCTGTGGCCTTCGGTTCCGGTCAGCGTCACCGTGCAGATCATCGCCATCGTGGTAATCACCTGTCTCGCCATCGTCTCGGTCGTCGCGGGCATGGACAAGGGTATCAAGCGTCTATCGGTCCTCAACATGGCTTTGGCGGTGGCCCTGATGCTCTTCGTGTTCAGCGTCGGACCGACCATACACATCCTGGAGAGCTTCCTGCAGAACACCGGCAGCTACCTGAACCATATTGTCGAGCGCACCTTCAACCTGCAGGCCTACACGCGCAGCGACTGGATCGGCAACTGGACCCTGTTCATCTTCGGCTGGACCATCGCCTGGGCACCTTTTGTTGGCCTGTTCATCGCCAAGATCAGCCGCGGCCGCACCATCCGCCAGTTCGTCGTGGGGGTCATGCTGGTGCCGTCAATATTCACTTTCCTCTGGTTCTCCATATTCGGTGACACCGCCCTGCACATGATCATGAACGAGGGCTACGACACTCTGATCGGCGATGTCCAGGCCGACCACGCGGTGGCCCTGTTCAAACTGTATGAGGTGCTGCCACTGTCCTCGGTCGTCTCGTTTATTACCGTCATCCTGATCATCACTTTCTTCGTGACCTCGTCAGACTCGGGCTCCCTGGTGATCGACTCGCTGGCATCCGGTGGCGCGGCGGTCACGCCGGCCTGGCAGCGGATTTTCTGGGCCTCCGCAGAGGGTGCGGTAGCGGCGGCGCTGTTGCTTGCCGGGGGGCTCAGCGCTCTGCAGACCATGACCATTGCCAGCGCGCTGCCCTTTTCCCTGATCATGATTGTAGCCGCCGTTGGCATGTGGCGGGCTCTGATCATCGAGGGGCATCACCACACCAGCCTGAAGACAGAAGTGCAGAGCCGCTATTCCGGCACTTCCGGCAAGGGGCTCTGGCGCCGGCGCCTGGCGGGGCTGGTGAGCCACCCGGACCAGGACCAGGTTGCGGAATTCATCAATACCACCGTGCGCAAAGCCATGTTTAGGGTGCAGCGGGAGCTGGACAAGCAGGGCTGGGAAGCAGAGGTGCACGAGGAGGCAGCGCCCTTCCGTATCTGGCTGGAGGTGATCAAGGAGGACCAGGTCGATTTCGTCTACGAAATCCGCATGCTGGAGCATGCCCTGCCTGACTATGCCTTTCCAGAAATGGACCACACTCCGGAGAGCACCAACACCTACTCCCGGGCCGAGGTCTTCCTCCGCCGGGGCGGCCAGGCCTACGATATCTTCGGCTTTGACCAGCAGGACATCATCACCGATATCCTCGACCAGCTGGAAAAGCATCTGCACTTCCTGCACATTTCCCCCGCCAGCCTGCCCTGGAACATGGCAGAACACGATGAGATGCTGCCCTGACGGCTGCCGTGCTAATTGGCGCGGACTTCGGCGGCGTCCCTGGCTGTAGCCGCCTGCAGTCCCTTGATGCTGTCGGCATCAGGATAACCGTCTGCCACCAGACCTCGACTGCGCTGGAAGGCGCTGAGCGCGGCGCGGGTACCGGAGCCGAAAATCCCGTCTTCGACCCCGGCCTCAAAACCCAGCTGGTTGAGCTGCTGCTGCATAAGCTCCACATCGCCCCGCGACAGCGGCCGCTGATCCACGGGCGGCGACTGCCGCAGAGGCCCCCCACCGGCAATGCGGTCCGCCAGATAGCCCACCGAAATGGCGTAGGATTCAGAGCGGTTCCAGCGCATGATGACGTCGAAATTATCGTAAACCATAAACGCCGGGCCAGCCGCACCGGCCGGTACCAGCAGCGCCGCCTGCAACTCGGATGCCGGCAGCGGCCCGCCGTCACTGCGACGCACTCCCAGCGTTGACCACTCCTGCAACGGGCGCCGCTTGCCCGCGCCAGCCAGGTCGAAACGGAAGCCCCGCTGCAGGCTGACCTCACGCCCCCAGCGCAGCTCGGGAACCCAGCCCAGCTGGCTGAGGAAATTGGCACCCGAAGCCAGCGCATCCTGCTCGCTGCCCCACAGGTCGATGCGGCCGTCACCGTCGCCATCCACGGCGTAGCGCAGGTAATTGCTGGGCATGAACTGGGTATGCCCCACGGCGCCGGCCCAGGAGCCGCGCATCTGCTCAGGTTGCAGTTGCTCCCGTTCCAGCAGCTGCAGCGCAGCGACAAATTCACCGCCAAAGAACTCCGCCCGGCGGGTATCGCAAGCCAGCGTTGCCAGGGAATCCAGGGTGGGCATGCCGCCCAGGAAGCTGCCGAAATTGGTTTCCAGCCCCCAGAAGGCGACCAGATAGTGTCCGGGCACGCCGTACTTCTGCTGCAGGCCACCGAGGAAGTCACGGTGCTTGCGATACAGGGTGCGCCCCTGCTCTATCCGTGCCTGGGTGACGCGGGCATTCAGGTACTGGGCAAAGGTCTGCACAAACTCGGGCTGCTTGCCGTCCAGCTCCAGCACCCTGGCCTGCTGCTGCAGCCCGGGCACAATGTCGTCCACGATCCAGTCGGCGACACGGGCCTCTCGCGCCTGGTCCTGCAGCGATGCCAGACAGCTGGGAAAGCCCCCGTCCGCCAGCGCCGGTGAGCAGGCGGCCAGCAACAGCAGGGCAGAAAATTTCCGAGGGTTCATGACGGACAACATCCACAACACATGTTGGAGGATACTTGCACCACACTGAGCCAGACGCAAGACTTGACTAGCGCTACCAGACTGTACCTCGCCGGCCGCACCTCGCCGGCCGCACCTCGCCACACCCGAAGGCCTTGCGTATGATGCCCTGACAATCGCCACAGAGTCAGCTTGCCATGCCCAGTACTGCCAGCCTGAAACCGCGGATTTCCTGGCGCCTGCTTGGAGCCGTGTGTTTCTTCCTCTGCGGGCTGCTGGGTTTCGCCTCCGGTGTCATTGTCACCGAGCGCCCCGACGTCGCGACCGCTGGCCTGGTGGCCCAGGCCTACTACAGCCTGAGCCTGTTTGTGGTCGGCGGCGTGGAGCTGGGAACGCCCGTGTCGGGGCCGTTGCCGGGGTTGGTGCTGCTGTGGGTGGCCTACTTCGGCTCACCGGTACTGGCCGCCTGGACGCTGATTGAGGCGCTGCTGAAGTCGCTCTCACCGCAAAACTTCCAGCTGCGCAAGCTGCGCAACCATGTGGTGGTCATCGGCGCTGGCGACCTCACCCTCAGCTATCTGCGGGTACTGCGCAGCCACAACCCGAAGGTGCCGGTGGTCGTGGTATCCCGCACCCAGCCACCCGCGCCTGTGGTTGATGAACTGCGCGAAGAATACGGCGCCCTGCTGGCAGTGGGGGACGTCACCCACGAGTTCTTCCTGCGCCAGCTAAGGGTCAAGCGCGCACGGCGGGTGGTACTGCTGTCAGACAACAGCCTGCGCAGCTACGAGGCCGTCAGCGTACTGCTGAACCTGGTGCCCGGCATCGGCTCCCGGGTAGTCATGCACTGCGCCAACCTGCGCTTCATGCGCTCAATGCAGAGCACCAAAGTGGCGCAGAGCTGCGAGACCTTCAACTCCTACAGCCTGGCGGCCTACGGTCTGGTGCACGGGCACATGCTGCACCGTTTCCAGAAGTCGCGCGGCAAGGACATCGTGGTGCTCGCCGGCTTCGGGCGCTTCGGTCAGACGGTCCTGGAGGAGTTGCAACAGCACGCCAAGGGTGAGCTGGACACGGTTGCCATCATTGAGCGGGACGCCATGCGGCGGGTGCTGGTGGCCGAGGAACAGATGATTTTCTCCAGCGACTACCGCCGCTGCGTCTATGAGGGCGACATCTCGCACCCGGTCGTCTGGCAACAGCTGCGGCAGGAGGTGCACCTCGAGCCCGACGCCTACAATCTGATCTTCGTCCTCGGAACCGGCCAGGAGGAAGACAACCTGCGCACCGCCCTGTGGCTGCGCCGCAGCTACCCCAATGCCATGGTCATCGCCCGCAGCAGCAAACAATCCCGTTTTGCCGGGGAAGTCGGCAGTGAACACAGCATCATCAATGTCAGCATCCACGAACTGGTGGAGGAGAATATTCCGCAACACTGGGTGGAGCTGCCGCCGGCCTGAGCACCGATGGCCCCCTGCCTCATTCTCCCTCTGCGACATTGAACTGCAGCAGCGCCGCCCGGGTGACCTCCAGCGCAGCGGCGCGATCGCCAACACCCTGCAATTCGATCTGCTTGCGACCCGCAGGCAGCTGCTTGTAGACGCTGAAAAAGGCCTGCAGGCGCTGCAGTTCAACCTCCGGCAGATCGCCGATATCCCGCACCGCCGCGTAAGTGGGATCGACCGCATCCGCCGGCACCGCAACCAGCTTGTCATCCTGCTCACCGCCGTCCAGCATTTTCAGCATGCCTATCGGGCGCACCAGGATGAGCGCACCGGGGACCACCGGCTCACGGGTGTAAACCAAGACGTCCAGCGGATCGTTGTCACCCGCCAGGGTGGAAGGCAAGGTGCCGTAATTGGCCGGATACACCACCGGCATGGACTGAAAGCGATCCACCAGCAGATGGCCGGTGGCGGCATCCAGCTCGTACTTGGTGCTGCTGCCAGCGGGAATTTCCACCAGGGCATAAACCTCGTCCGGGGCATTCTCCGGCTGCGGAAAATACAGGACGTTCCGTACCAGCCGATCAGCCGCTGCCGGACCAGGGCCGTCCGCAAGGACAGGAAAGGCCAAAGCAAGCAAAAACATCGCCAAGGGTTTAACCATGATCAGTTCCTCAAAAAAAAGCCCCCGCAAGGCAGGGGCAAACCACGCAAAGTGCAGAGCCCAGGCGCTCCCTAGAACGTGTAGGTCAAGCCGAGTTCGTAGGTAGTGCCAAACGCATCGTACTGTGACAGGCGACGCTCATTGCCAAAGTAGTAGAACTCGCGACGGTCGTTGAGATTGATCGCCGCGGCAGTCACGGTCAGATTGTCATTAACCGTATACTTGCCGGTCAGATCCACCTGGACGAAGTCGCTGGTATAGCGGTCGTTGAGAGGTTCACCGCCGATGGCGTCCAGGTACTTGTCGCGGTAATTCGCCGCCAGCCGTATATCCCAGGCATCCTTGTCGTAACCGAAGGACACGTTGGCCGTGTGCTTGGCCTGCTTGAAGTAGGGGATGCTGCGCTCACCGTAGGCAGAGTCGGCGGGCAGGTCGGTCTCGCCATCCGCATAGGTGTAGTTAGCGACCAGCACGAAACCGTTGTCCAGAGCGGTCTGGTAGGAGAACTCGGCACCCCAGATGCTGCTGTCCCCCGCATTGATAAAGGTTTCACCCCGATCCCAGGTCCGGCCGCGCAGGAAGATATTGGCGGCGTCCACCTCAACGATGGCATCCTCGATATCCTTGTAGAACAAGCCAGCGCCGACAAAGCTGGCGTCACCCATGTACCACTCGAAGCTGGCATCGAAGTTCCAGGCGGTTGTGGGGTCCAGGAACGGGTTGCCGCCGGAAATCTCGTTGTCTTCCAGATCAATCTCGGCACCAGCGGCGGATTCACCAAAACCGGGCCGGACCAGAGAGCGGAACACGCCCAGACGCAAAACCTGGTCATCGTTGAGATCGATCTTGACGTTGAGCGAAGGTGCCAGGAAATCGTAGTCGTTGTCGTAAGAGACCAGGCCTGCAAAGGCGTCGCCGTCGAACTGCTTGCCGGAATAGGAGGCCTTGGTGTCTTCATAACGCAGGCCGTAGATCCAGGTCACTGAGTTCGTCGTGGTAGTCGCCATCAGGTAGCCAGCCAGAACATCTTCGTCGGTGTACCAGTCCGCGGCGATGGACTCTTCGTCCTCGTCACCGCTCATTTCCCAGTTGCTGCCCGGGGCGCGGCAGGTAGTGCCGTCGGACAGGGTGAACACGCCGTCACCCAGGGTGGGAATCAGGGCACGCGTGCCTCGCACCGTCGGCGCGGGACCGTGGCGGTTGCCGAAGTAGTTACCGATTTCCTGGTTCGGGTAATCCGCCAGAGTCGATCTGTTCACCGGCTCATAACCGCAGAAGTCGAAGTCGTTCTCCTTCTCGCGCTGGCGATACTTGAGCCCGTACTGCAGCTCGGTGCGATCGTTCAGCGCGTAGGTCAGGTCGAACTTGAAACCGACATCCTGATCCGTGGTCACAGCGTATTCCGCTTC
>JBLRXF010000168.1:0-6924 GCA_047920875.1 Haliea sp.
GCATTATCCACGGTTGGCAGGTCAGAATCCAGTACTGGCACCACACGTTCCTGCGCAGCCGGAATTACCAGGTTCAGGTCGTCGACCACGCGGGTTTTCTGGGTTGCCAGCATGGCCAGGCCGAAGCTGGTGACAAAGAACAGCACCACCAGCCAGGCCGTGGCCTTGGTAAGGGCGTTGGTGCTGCCGGCACTGCCAAACAGGGTCTGGGACGCGCCCGCGCCGAAGGAGGCGCCGACGTCCGCGCCCTTGCCCTGCTGCAGCATGATAAGCCCGATGATGGCCAACGCAATCAGCAGATGCACTACAAGAATAATCTGTTCCATAACACCTTCGCCCGCAAGGGCTTCCCGATCAATTTACCCGCCTACTGCCGCGAGCCTGTAGCGGCAAGAATCTGCCGGAATTCCTGGGCATCCAGTGATGCCCCGCCAACCAGGGCGCCGTCGATATCCGGCTGCCCGAACAAGTCTGCCGCATTTCCAGCCTTGACGCTGCCGCCGTACAGAATACGCACGGTAGCCGGCTTCGCCCCGGGAATCTCACCGAGCTGCGCGCGGATGAAGGCGTGCATGCTCTGGGCTTCAGCAGGGGTAGCGGTCAGCCCGGTGCCAATTGCCCATACGGGCTCATAGGCGACAACGACCTGCTTCAACCCTGCCTGCCCTTCCAGGGCGCCACGCAGCTGCCGCGACACCACATACTCTGCCTCGCCCGCCTCGCGCTCTTCCTGGGTTTCGCCGACGCAAACCACGGGCAGCAAACGTGCCTGCAGGGCGGCGGCCAGCTTGGCGGCGACCAGATCGTCGGACTCACCGTGGTACTGCCTGCGCTCGGAATGGCCGAGGATGACCCAGCGACAGCCCAGATCCTGTAGCATCTCCGCGGAAACTTCCCCGGTGAAGGCTCCTGCCGCCATGTGGCTGCAGTCCTGCGCCCCAACGGTAACGGCGCTGCCCTCACAGAGCCCAAGCGCCTGCTGCAGGTGTACATGGGCAGGACACACCACCACGTCGGCTGGCCAGGACTCCCCCGCTCTGGCGATCTCACCAAGCAGCAGCCTGACGCTCGCCCGGGTGCCATGCATCTTCCAGTTGCCCATTACTAGCGGTCGACGCATTGAGTGCCCCCGGCAGCAAAACGGGCGGCAATGTTACCCAAGTTGGTGACCTCTTACAAGGCAGACCGCAGCGCTGCGGCAACCTCGATTGCAAGCCCCTGACAGAGGCGCTCCACTTCCACCGCATCTTCACCCTCGACCATCACCCGGACCAGTGGCTCGGTACCGGAGGGGCGCAGCAGTACCCGGCCACGACTGGACAGGGCCTGCTCGGCAGCCTTGACCGCCGCCACAACCGCGGGCAGCTCATCCAGCTGGAAGCGGCCGTTGACGGGCACATTGATCATGGTCTGGGGACATTTACGCATGCCGGAGCGCAGTTCCGTCAGGCTGCGCCCGGACTCCCTCAGTGCCACCAGCACCTGCAAGGCCGCCACGATCCCGTCACCGGTGGTGGCGTGGTCAGCGCAGATGATGTGCCCGGAGGACTCTCCACCCAGGCGCCAGCCGCGGGCTTCCATCAGCTCTTTGACATAGCGGTCGCCAACCCGGGCACGGACGAACTCGAGGCCGAGGTCACCCAGGGCCAGCTCCAGGCCCAGGTTGGACATGAGGGTGCCCACCACGCCGGACTCTGATGTGCCATTCACCGCGCGGTGGGTTGCGATGATAAACAGCAATTCATCGCCGTCCACCAGGCTGCCATCGACGTCAATAAAAAGTACCCGATCACCATCGCCATCGAAGGCAATGCCAAGGTCAGCGCCGCTTTCCCGCACCAGGGCCGAGAGCTGAGCGGTATCGGTCGAGCCCACGCCCTCATTGATATTGAAGCCGTCGGGCTTCACGCCCATGCTCACTACTTCCGCACCCAGCTCGGCCAGCACATTCGGGGCTATGTGGTAGGTGGCGCCGTGGGCACAATCGACAGCAATCTTCATGCCGCGCAAGGTGAAGTTGTCGGGCACGGTGGCCTTGCAGAATTCGATATAGCGGCCAGCGGCATCGGCGACGCGCACCACCTTGCCGATGTCCCGGGAGGGCACGACCGCCAGATCACAGTCCAGTTCGCGCTCGATTGCGTGCTCGATGTCATCGGCCAACTTGGCGCCGTGAGAGGAAAAGAACTTGATGCCGTTGTCGTAGTAGGGATTGTGCGAGGCGCTGATCACAATGCCCGCAACCGCGTTCTGGGTGCGGGTCATCAACGCCACAGCCGGCGTTGGCATTGGGCCAAGGAGTTTGACGTCGACACCGGCCGCCACCAGGCCGGCTTCCAGGGCGGACTCGAACATGTAGCCGGAGACGCGGGTATCCTTGCCGATAATGACGGTGTTGTGGGCGCCATCGAGGCCGCCGCGGGCAAATACGCGGCCGCAGGCCCAGCCCAGCTTGAGCATGAAATCCGGGGTAATGGGTGCGTCACCCACTCTGCCGCGAATGCCATCGGTACCGAAATACTGCTTGCTCACTGCCGCCCCCATTCTCTCAATGCCGCGCACATCGCCAGCGCATCTGCCGTTGCCGCCACATCGTGAGCACGCACTATAGCGGCGCCGCGCTCAACCGCAAGCACAGCCAGTGCCACGCTTGCGGGCAAACGGTCCTCGGCCAGGCGACCCTGAGCTTCGCGGTCAAGCACCTTGCCAATCAGCGACTTGCGCGACAGTCCGACCAGCAGGGGCAACCCGTCCATGGCCAGCTCCGCCAGCCGGTCGAGCAGCTGCAGGTTGTGGGCCACGGTCTTGCCAAAACCGAAACCTGGGTCCAGCAGCAGGCGCCGCTGGTCAATGCCGGCCCCGATGCAGGCAGCGACGCGCCCGGCGAGAAAACCGCGCACATCGGCGACGACATCCGTGTAGGACGGTGCCACCTGCATGCTGTCGGGTTGCCCCTGCATGTGCATAAGGCAAATCGGCAAGCCAGTCGCAGCAGCAGCCTCCAGGGCACCGTCCCTGGTCAGCGCGCGCACATCATTGATCAGGCCCGCCCCCAGGGCGGCGGCTTCGCGCATGACCTCGGGGCTACTGGTATCCACGGAAATGACCACATCCAGCTCCGCCGCCACGCGCTCTACCAGGGGCAGCACCCTGTCCTGCTCTTCCTGCAGCGAGACGGGGCTGGAACCGGGCCGGGTGGACTCGCCGCCAATGTCGAGTATGGCGGCGCCCTCGTCGCAGAGCCTGCGGGCATGAGCGAAGGCCTGCTCCAGATCGAGGGCCCCCTCGCGATAGAGGACGCCACCGTCAGAGAAGGAATCGGGGGTGGTATTGACGATGCCCATGACAACGGGCCGGGAGAGATCAAGCGAACGCCCGGCACAGTCAAGGGCCGGGCGCTGGAGGCTGCTCACAGTGGCAAGGCGTCAGTGTTCGCCGGCTGGACCGCCAATGGGCCTGCCCGCCTCGCCTTCCTGCTCCTTGCTGGCACGGGCATCCGGCTTGCTGCCGCCGGCCGAGCCGCCCCAGTCACTGGGTTCACGCGGGGTACGCCCTTCCATGATGTCGTTGATCTGGTCGGCATCAATGGTCTCGTACAGCATGAGGGCGTCGGCCATGGCGTGCAGCTTGTCGATATTCTCTTCAAGAATGCCCTGGGCGATGCCATAGCACTCGTCGATGATGCTGCGGACTTCCTCGTCAATCGCCTTGGCGGTCTCGCCGGAAATGGATTTGTTCTGATGGCCAGCAGAGCGGCCAAGGAACACCTCCTCCTCCGCTTCGTCGTACATCAGCGGCCCCAGTTTTTCCGACAGGCCCCACTTGGTCACCATCTTGCGCGCGATCCCGGTAGCCCGCTGGATGTCGTTGGAGGCGCCGGTGGTGACGCCGTCCTTGCCCAGGGTCATCTCCTCCGCGATACGGCCGCCGAACAGGCTGCAGATCTGACTGATGATATGCCGCCGGCTGTGGCTGTAGCGGTCCTCTTCGGGCAGGAACATGGTCACCCCAAGGGCGCGCCCGCGAGGAATAATGCTGACCTTGTAGACCGGGTCGTGCTCGGGCACCATCCTGCCGACAATGGCATGGCCGGCCTCGTGGTAGGCCGTATTGCGCTTCTCCTTCTCCGACATGACCATGGACTTGCGCTCGGCGCCCATCATGATCTTGTCCTTGGCCAGCTCAAACTGGGTCATTCCCACCGTGCGCACGCCAGTGCGGGCAGCAAACAGGGCGGCCTCATTCACCAGGTTGGCGAGGTCGGCACCGGAAAACCCCGGTGTGCCGCGGGCGATCTTCGAGGGCACGACATCTTCCCCCAGCGGCACCTTGCGCATGTGGACCTTGAGGATCTGCTCGCGGCCGCGGACGTCGGGCAAGCCCACCACCACCTGGCGGTCGAAACGACCGGGGCGCAGCAGTGCAGGATCCAATACGTCGGGGCGGTTGGTGGCGGCGATGACGATGACGCCGTCATTGACCTCGAAACCGTCCATTTCCACCAGCAGCTGGTTCAGGGTCTGCTCGCGCTCGTCGTGACCGCCGCCCAGGCCCGCCCCGCGATGGCGGCCCACGGCGTCAATCTCGTCGATGAAGATAATGCAGGGGGCCTGCTTCTTGGCCTGGTCGAACATGTCCCGCACCCGGGAGGCACCAACACCGACGAACATTTCGACGAAGTCGGAGCCGGAGATGGAGAAGAAGGGCACCTTGGCTTCGCCGGCGATGGCCTTGGCGAGCAGAGTTTTACCGGTACCGGGCTGGCCGACCATCAGTACGCCGCGAGGAATACGGCCACCGAGCTTCTGGAAGCGGCCGGGGTCGCGCAAGAACTCGACCAGTTCCTGCACGTCTTCCTTGGCTTCGTCGACACCGGCGACATCGGCAAAGGTGGTGGTGATCTGGTCTTCACCGAGCAGCCGCGCCTTGCTCTTGCCGAAGCTCATCGGGCCGCCGCGACCGCCCGCACCGCCCTGCATCTGGCGCATGAAGAACATGAACACGGCAATGATGATCAGGATCGGGAAGCTGGCCACCAGCAGCTGGGTCCAGACGCTCTGCTGCTCGGGCTTGCGACCGATGACTTCGACGTTGTGCTGCAGCAGGTCGTCGATCAGCTTGGGATCCTCGACCATCGGGCGGATGGTCTCGAAGCGCGTGCCGTCGAAGCGCTCACCGTTGATGGTGAGGCCGTCGACCACCACCTTCTTGATCTGCTCGCGCTGGATTTCCTGGATGAAATCCGAATAGCCGACCTGCTGGGTCGGGCTCTGCATGTTGAAATTGTTGAATACCGACAGCAGAACCGCCGCAATCACCAGCCATAACAATAAATTTTTCGCCATATCATTCAACGCTGTTTCCTCACCAAAGAACCACCCTGCAAAAGATGGACGTGACAGCCTGTCTCCCTGTGATTATAGCCGGTTATACGGATGCGCCCGGAAGGAGGCTCAGTGTAACGGCACACAAAGGTTTCCAATGTACACTACATGGGTCCGCGACTCCACGTTTCAACCCCCGCCGGCTCCGCCCTGACCGGCATCACCGCGAAAATCCCGCCCCACGACGTAGACCTCTCGCGAGCGCGGCCTGGAGGCCTTGGGTTTCCGGGTCAGCACCTTGCCGAACAGGGACCGGGTGTCCCGGAAGATATCGTCGAAACCCTCGCCCTGAAAGACTTTTGCCACAAAGGACCCGCCGGGAGCCAGGACCTGGCGCGCCATGTCCAGGGCCAGCTCCACGAGGTACATGGACCGCGGCTGGTCAACGGCGTTCACCCCGCTCATGTTGGGCGCCATGTCGGAGATCACCACGTCCACAGGCGCGCCGCCCAGGGCCGCGAGCACCTGCGCGAATACGGCCTCCTCGGTAAAGTCCCCGAGGACGAAATCGACCCCGGCAATGCTGTCCATGGGCAGGATATCCGACGCCACCACGCGACCGTGGTGGCCCACCAGCCCCACCGCCACCTGGGACCAGCCGCCGGGGGCACTGCCGAGATCCAGCACCGTCATCCCGGGCTTGAGCAGGCGATCTTTTTCCTGAATTTCCAATAACTTGTAACAGGCGCGCGAGCGGTAGCCCTCGCGCTGGGCGCGCTGCACGTAGGGATCGTTACGGTGCTCCCGGAGCCACGCCTTGCTGGAGGAGGTTTTTTTGGCCATGACTGCCCTTGCTGCGCCGGCTGCGGCTGGTGGTGGTCGATGTGCGAACTAGGCGTCAGGCCACGGCTTGTGTAGACTGTGCGCCCCCGAAACTCGCCATTGTAGCGCGGAAACCCCATGAGCAAGAAAGCCAGTCTGGACCACAAGCAACTGCGCGCGATCGGCCACAAACTGAAACCGGTGGTCACGGTGGCGGGCAATGGCGTCAGCGACACGGTACTGCAGGAAGTGCGGCGGGCGCTGGAGGACCACGAGCTGATCAAGGTGAAGATCGCGGTCGGCGACCGGGATGGCCGCAGCGCCGCAGCGGAAGCCATCTGCACGGAAACCGGCGCCACCCTGATTCAAAGCGTGGGCAATATCGTGCTGCTGCTGAAGCGGGCCAAAAAGCCGGATCCGCGCCTGTCCAATCTGATGCGGGTGCTGTAGCGCTGCCTGGCACTCTGGCAGGCAGGGGACAGCTGGTCGCAGCCGGCCCGCAACGCTGGCAGGATGCGCCAAAATCTCGACGAACAGCCGCAGGGGACTTCCCAAGGAGGCTGACGGCGGCTAGGATTGGCCAACAAAAAATGTGGAAACAGATCCATGGGAGACGTACTCAATTTCCCTTCCCAGCGAGCCCAGGGGATGGCGTGGCTGGACCGGGAGCTGCGCAAGCTGCTGGCCGCGCCCGACCCCGCGCCCGCGGTCGCGGCGATGCAGGCGGCGGGGGTGCTGGCGCAGGCGCTGCCGGGGGCCGACCCGCGCGCCCTGCCCG
>JBLRXF010000169.1:0-6922 GCA_047920875.1 Haliea sp.
AGGTTCTTCTTGCCTCCCGTCTTGAAATCGGTTTCATACCAGCCGCCGCCCTTGAGGCGGAAACCGGCTGCGGAAATCTTCTTGCGCAGCTGGGCCGCGCCGCAGGCAGGGCAATCCAGCAGCGGGGCATCACTGACTTTCTGCAGGGCCTCGTGCAGGTGACCGCAGGACTGACACTGGTACTCGTAAATCGGCATGGAGTGTACTCGCCAGTAGAGGATGGGGGCGGTAAAAATCGAGGCGCGGATTTTACCTCATGCCGGGTCGCAGGCCAATACAGAAGAATGTGGGGAAAGTGGGGGGGATGCGTGCCCCTGCACCAGACCGTGCCGAGGCGGGGAGTGCCTGACCCCGCCCACAGCCGCGGACGGGGTCGCTGCCGATTGTCAGTCGGCGGCGAAGTCCTTCATTTTCTTCAACGGACGCACTTTTACCGCGACGCTGGCGGGCTTCGCCTGGAACGTGGTTTCCTCACCAGTGAAGGGGTTGATGCCCTTGCGCGCCTTTTTGGCGGGCTTCTTCACGGTGGTGATCTTCATCAGACCCGGCAGGGTGAACTCCCCCACAGCGCGCTTCTTGAGGCTGCGCTCCATCAGTGACTCGAGTTCGGCCATGACATCACCGACCTGCTTTTTGCTCAGACTGGTGGATTCTGCGATGGAGGCGACGATCTGGGTCTTGGTGAGTTTGTCCTTGATCAGGGCTGCCGCCTTCTTCGCCGGCGCTGCTTTCTTGGCGGGTGCCGCTTTCTTGGCCGCTACTTTTGCCGGCGCTGCTTTCTTGGCAGGTGCTTTCTTCGCTGCTGCTTTCTTCGTAGCCATAGTCATTCAACCTTTGTTCATGTGAGTTGGGACACGCATCCAAGCCAGACTGACTGCCACCACCACTGCTGCCATCGGGCCAGAGCTCAGATATTAACCATGAAACGCTGCAATACAAGGTATTTACTGTAACAGGCGGCAAAAAAACCCTGTTTTTGCTGCATTTTGCCGATTTTAACCGCGACAATGGCCGCACCAACCCGGCCGCCAGGACACAAAGCCGTCAACCCTGTACCGCCGCTGAGTTCAGACGTAAACTGAGCGGCTCCCAAGCTACCCCTGACGGACCCGAGCACATGCGCACCAGCAATTATCTGATCAGCACACAGAAAGAGACCCCGGCCGATGCGGAAGTCATCAGCCACCAGTTGATGCTGCGCGCCGGGCTGATACGCAAACTGGCTGCCGGACTCTATACCTGGCTGCCCCTGGGTTTGCGGGTGTTGCGCAAGGTCGAGCAGGTTGTGCGCGAGGAAATGGATGCCAGCGGCGCCATCGAAGTCAGCATGCCCGTGGTGCAGCCGGCGGAGCTGTGGCAGGAGTCCGGGCGCTGGGAACAATACGGCCCGGAGCTGCTGCGCATACAGGACAGGCACCAGCGCGATTTTTGCCTGGGCCCCACCCACGAAGAGGTCATCACCGACCTGGTACGCAACGAAGTCAAAAGCTACAAGCAGCTACCCCTGAACCTCTACCAGATCCAGACCAAGGTGCGGGATGAAATCCGGCCGCGCTTTGGCATCATGCGCGGCCGCGAATTCCTGATGAAGGATGCCTACTCTTTCCACATTGATCAGGCCTCCCTGGAAACCACCTACCAGGTGATGCACAGCACCTACAGCAGTATTTTCACCCGCCTGGGCCTGGAGTTCCGCCCGGTGATCGCCGATACCGGCAGCATCGGCGGCAGCGCATCCCATGAGTTCCACGTCCTTGCCAACGCCGGCGAGGACGCCATCGCTTTCAGCGATGCCAGCGATTACGCTGCCAATGTGGAGATGGCCGAGGCCTTGCCCCCCCTGGAGCCGCGCCCGGCGCCAACTGCAAACATGGCGGAAGTTCCCACACCCGGGGTACGCAGCATCGACGAACTGGCGGCGCTGCTCGAGGTCTCTCCCACCAGCACAGTGAAGACGCTGCTGGTGCAGGGCGAGGAGCCGGGCACACTGGTCGCCCTGGTGCTGCGCGGAGACCACCAGCTCAACAGCATCAAGGCGGAGAAACTGGCGGGCGTCGCCAACCCGCTGACCATGGCCGGCGAGGACGCCGTGCGCGCGGCCTGCGGCGCAGGTTTCGGCTCGCTCGGCCCCGTTGGCCTGCCCCTGCCCGTGATTGTCGATCGCAGCGCCGCCCAGCTGGCAGATTTCATCTGCGGCGCCAATCGCGATGACACTCACCTCACGGGGGTGAACTGGGACCGGGACTGCCCGCTGGACCGGGTGGAAGACCTGCGCAATGTTCAGGAGGGCGACCCCAGCCCTGACGGCCAGGGCAGGCTGCTGATTCGGCGCGGCATTGAGGTAGGCCATATTTTCCAGCTCGGAACCAAGTACAGCGAGGCGATGAATGCCACTGTGCTGGATGAGAACGGCAAGAGCGTCACCGTGGCCATGGGCTGCTACGGCATCGGCGTCAGTCGCATCGTCGCCGCGGCGATCGAGCAGAACCATGACGATCACGGCATCATCTGGCCCGAGGCCATGGCGCCGTTCCAACTCGCCATCGTGCCGCTGAACATGCAGAAGTCGGAGGCAGTGACCGAGTGCGCCCTGGCCCTGTACCAGCGATTTCGCGAGGCCGGAGTGGATGTGTTGCTCGACGACCGCAACGAGCGCCCCGGAGTCAAGTTCGCCGACATGGAACTGATGGGCATACCCCATCGCCTGGTAGTCGGCGATCGGGCCCTGGCCGAGGGCAACCTGGAATACAAGGGGCGCCGCGATGCAGAGCCCACGATGATTCCCGCGAGCGCCGCATTCACGGACGTACTTGGCCGCCTGCACCGCTGACCAGCACCGTGGCAGGCTCAGGCAGGACCAGGATCCTTCCGACGCGCTGGCTGGTGCTGGCAGCCGCTCTGCTGTTCACCATCCCGGCACCATTTGCTGTGAGCCAGCCGGAGGATCCCGAGGAGCGCGCGGCGCTGCGCGCCTTCCTGGACGAGACCATCAACAGCGCCGACAGCTTCGCCGACCGCTACGATGCTGAAGTGTGGCTGGTGGACATGTCCGCCCGGCTGGAACGCTATGTGGAAGATTCCGGGGAGCGGCTGCTACTGCTGCGCCAGGTCCACGCGGCTGCTGCGAGAGCGTCTCTGCCCCCGGAGCTGGTGCTGGCGGTGATCGAAGTCGAGAGTCATTTCGACCGCTTCGCCATATCCAGGGTAGGCGCCCAGGGCATGATGCAGGTCATGCCCTTCTGGAAGAACGAAATCGGCCGCGCCGACGACAACCTGACCATGAACCTGACCAATTTCGAGTACGGCTGCCGGATCCTGCAGTTCTACCTGCAGCGGGAAAGGGGTGATCTGCATCGGGCTCTGGCGGCCTACAACGGCAGCCTGGGTAGCCGCCGCTACAGCAACAAGGTCTACCAGGCCTGGTCCCGCCATTGGCGCACCGGGCCGCTACCCTGGTCGCGCTAGTGGTTTGCCACCGAGCGCCGTCTCAGCGGAATGCGCCCGGCGACTGCCCCGTCCACTTCTTGAACGAGCGGTGAAACGCGCTGGGATCACTGAAGCCCAGCGCCTCGGCAACTTCGCAGACCGGCAACCCGGGATGTCGCAACAGGCTGATGGCGCGGTCCCGCCGCGCCTTGTCCTTGATCCGCTGATAGGAAGTGCCCTCGCTCTCCAGGCGCCGGCGCAAGGTCCTGGCCGACATGTTCAGCAGCGTCGTCAGTTCCTCGAAACTGGGCAGCTCGCGCTGGAAGTCATCACCGATAATGGCGCGAATGCGCCGGGTGGTGCTGTCGTGACAGGCCTCGGGGGCGTGCAACAACAGATAGGGCGCCAGCGCCATGAATTTGCCCAGTTGCTCCTCATTGCGCAGTATCGCAGCCTCAAGGTGGCGAGCACTGAAAGTTACCGAATTGATCGGCGCCGAAAACTGCACCGGTCCCGGGAAGAAATAGCGCAAGGAGTCGGTGTTTTCAGGCTCCGGGCCAGCGCAGCTGGCGCGTGTTACGTCGATCTCCTGACCGATCAACCAGCTGCAGAAGCGCAGCCAGATGGCCAACCCTGCCAGCACGCGATGCTGGTGGCGCGCGGTCACGCCGGAGCCCAGATAGGTCAGGGTCGCCTCGCGGCCGTCGGCGTGCACCAGCAGGCGGTTCTGCACGGGAGGCCGCCGGCGCGCCCGACAACAGGCGTTGAACTCGATGGCGCGCTGCATTGCCACCCCCAGGGTACCGCCGCCGAGCATGCTCAGGGCCACCAGCCGCAGGGTGCCAGGAGGGGTGGGTGCGTCCGGCATGGTGCCCAGGGTTTCATCATCCAGATGCCGAAAGAGGGCCCCACACAGGCGACTGTACTGGGCCGGCGTGGCGGCATCGGTCAGGGCCATGTCGCGCAGGGGATCATGGGCAAAGCCGGCCTGCGCCAGCAGCCGGTCACGGGGCAGGCCGCTGCTGGCGATGGTTGCCAGCAGGCTGCGGGTCAGCGCCGCGGGTACCCGGGGCAGCCCGGATTCGCTGGCGTCTGCGGAACTTTGACGACTCACTCCCGACTCCTGCGCAATGACTGGCCCCTCAGTATAAACCGGTGTCCACCGCGGCCAAAGTCCTGCGCTGCGGCGGACCCACACTTAGTTATACCGTCAGGGTGTTTCACCGCCCAAACCGCGTCGCGTCGTGCATTTGACAAGGCCTGCTGCGCTGCCCAATATGCCCTGATTATTCAAGCCTCTGATGCCAGCAATGCCATGAATGAGATCAGTCAGCTGAGCAAGTGGAACCGTGACCTGTCGCGGGCGATTTCAGCGCTGGGCAGCGATGAGTTTTTCCCGGCGCTGATCGAGGCCATCCGCGGCCAGGTCCCCATCGAATATCCCCAGATCTGGCTGTACCACCGGGACCTGCCACCGCAGGTGCTCTACCACGATATTCCAGCCTCCGCCCTTGCCTCTCAGGTGGACACCTACCTAGATGGTCCCTACCGTGAGGACCCGTTCTATCAGACATCCATGAACCAGCCTCGGTCCAAGTTCTACCGGCTGTCCCGGATTACCGCGGGGAAATTGCGCGAGTCACAGTACTATCGGGACTATTACGCAGACACCGGCACCGTTGACGAGGCGATCTACCTCTCGCGCTTGCGGGCCGGCAACGTCATCAACCTGTGCATGATGCGTCTGCCGAAGCAGGGTGAATTCAGCGAGCAGGAATACGAAACCCTGTACCTTCTGGCGGAGCCGGTGTCAGAGCTGATCAAGTCCCACAGTGAGCACAACGACTTCGCCGTGACGCACCTGATCCAGCCGGGCATCAATCACCAGATCGACCTCGCATTCCGCACCTTTGGCTCGTCCCTGCTTTCTCCGCGGGAGAAGGACGTGCTGGAACTCATGCTGCGGGGCTACGGCACTGACATCTCAGCCTCGCGTCTGGGCATCGCCCTGGAAACGGTTCGCCGCCACCGCAAGAGCATTTACCGCAAGCTGGATGTGAGCTCGCAAACGGACCTGTTTTCCCTGTTCATCAACTCCCTTACCTGCCTTGGCGAGGCCGCCGGTCAAGACCCCCTGCGCGTGTACATGTCACCGGCCCGTTGATGTCTTGAGCACAAGCCCCGGCGCTGCCCCGCTTGGGGCATTGAACAGCGCAGGCGAAATCCCGATAGTGCAGCCTTCCTGGCCAGAATCACGGTGTCCGAATGTCCCTTGAAGCCGACTGGTTTTTGCGGGCCCACCCGGAAATCACCACCGTCGAGGCCCTGCTACCCGATTGCAACGGCATCATGCGCGGCAAATGGCTGCCGCGGCACAAACTCGCCAAGATTTTCGATGGCGAGCTCAAGCTGCCCAAAACCGCCCTGAGCCTGGATATCTGGGGTCGGGATGTGGAGGAGCTGGTGTTTGCCTCCGGCGATGCCGATGGCATTTGCCGCCCTGTCGAAGGATCCCTGCTGCCGACGCCCTGGTCTGCGGGTGGCCAGCACGGGCAGATCATGCTGTCGATGTTTGACGCCGACGGCAGCCCCTACATGGGCGATCCCAGCCACGTATTGAAGCAGGTTGTGTCGCGTTTCAAGAACGCCGGCTGGACTCCGGTTGTGGCCGCCGAGCTGGAGTTCAGCCTGGTGCGCTGGGACAACGTGGTGCCGATCCACACCTGCCCCTCTCCCGCCGGCAGCCAGCCGGTTGGTGGCAACATGTACGGCCTCGATGTGCTCAACCAGCACCAGCAGATGATGGAGGAGCTGCGCGTTGCCTGCGAACTCCAGGATCTGCCCTTTGACGGGGTGGTCAAGGAATCAGCGCCCTCACAGTATGAGATCAACATGCAGCATGTGCCGAGCCCGGTGCTGGCCGCCAAGCAAATCCTGATGATGAAGCGGCTGATCAAGGGCGTTGCCCACAAGCACGGCCTGGTGGCGAGCTTCATGCCCAAGCCCTTTGAGAACGAGGCCGGCAACGGCATGCATGTGCATTGCAGTGTCCTCGACGAGCAGGGCAACAACATCTTTGACGATGGTACCGAGCACGGCACTCCCCTGCTGCATCACGCGATAGCGGGCTGCCTGCAGCACATGGCGGATTCGATGATGGTGTTCTCGCCTGGCTTCAACGGCTACCGCCGCTTCCAGCCCGGCACTCATGCCCCCACCTACCCGAGTTGGGGCTATGAGAACCGCACCGTAGCGGTGCGGGTGCCCGCCGGCTCCCACGCCGCCAGGCGGCTTGAACACCGGGTCGCCGGCGCAGACTGCAACCCTTATCTGCAGTTCGCCGTGGTCCTGGCCGCGATGTTCGACGGGATTGAACAGCGGGCATCACCGGGCAAGCCGACCAAGGGCGACGGCTATTCACAGAAAACCGGCTCCCTTCCCGGCTACATGCACGAGGCCCTGGAGCGGTTCAGCGGGTCGGAGTTCATTCGCACCG
>JBLRXF010000170.1:0-6903 GCA_047920875.1 Haliea sp.
GCCAGTTTTCGCGCCGAGCACTTTGCTGCACACAGCAAGGACATTTGCCACAGCGTTTCCGGCATTTATCAGGATACGCTCAGCAACCTGAAATTCCGCATCAAGGTCAGCGGCAACGCCCAGCATCTGCAGAACAGCCAGACGGCGGACGCCATCCGCGCCCTGCTGCTGGCCGGCATCCGCGCCACCTTCCTCTGGCGCCAGCTGGGCGGGCGCCGCTGGAAACTGATACTGCAGCGCAGGGCCATGGGCCAGCGCGCGCAGGCACTGTCTCGCGAACTGGACATCATCTAATACTTTCAAGGCGTTTTTTGGAGCACAGCATGGACCTCACTTCCCTCACCGCGGTTTCACCCATAGACGGCCGCTACGGCACCAGGACCGACGGCCTGCGCGAGGTGTTCAGCGAATACGGGCTGATCAAACGCCGGGTTCTGGTGGAAGTGCGCTGGCTTCAGCAGCTGGCGCAGATGCCGGCCATTGCCGAGGTGCCGGCACTGTCGCCCGCCGCGAACGCCCTTCTGGATGACATTGCCAGCGGCTTCAGCCCGATTGACGCGCGCCGGATCAAGGATATCGAAGCCACGACCAACCACGATGTGAAAGCGGTGGAGTACTTCATCAAGGAGCGCTTCACCGGCAATGCCGAGCTGGAGGCGATTGCCGAGTTCGTGCACTTCGCCTGCACCTCCGAGGACATCAACAATCTGTCTCACGCGCTGATGCTGCGCGATGGCATGGAGCAGATTATGCTGCCAGCCATGGGGAAGATCATCGCCGCACTCACTGAGCTGGCCACGGGCCACGCCGACGTGGCCATGCTGTCGCGGACCCACGGCCAGACCGCCAGCCCCACCACCATGGGCAAGGAAATTGCCAACGTGGTCGCGCGCCTGCGTCGGCAGCTGCAGCAGCTGCAGGCGATGGAATACCTGGGCAAGATCAACGGCGCCGTAGGCAACTACAACGCCCACCTGTCGGCCTACCCCGATGTGGACTGGCAGGCCAGCGCGGAAGCTTTCGTCACGGGCCTCGGGCTTACCTGGAACCCCTACACTACCCAGATTGAACCCCACGACTACATGGCCGAACTGTTTGACGCCGTCGCCCGCTTCAACACCATCCTGGTGGATCTGGACCGGGACATCTGGGGCTACATCTCCCTGGGTTATTTCAAGCAGCGTACCATCGCCGGCGAAGTGGGGTCTTCCACCATGCCGCACAAGGTCAACCCCATCGATTTCGAGAACTCCGAGGGCAATCTCGGCCTGGCCAATGCCGTATTTCAGCACCTGGCGGCCAAGCTGCCTGTCAGCCGCTGGCAGCGTGACCTCACCGACTCCACGGTGCTGCGCAATATGGGCGTGGGGTTTGGCTACAGCCTGATTGCCTACGAGGCAAGCCTCAAGGGCATCGGCAAGCTGCAGCTGAACGAGGCACGGCTGGCGGAGGATCTCGACCATAGCTGGGAAGTGCTGGCCGAGCCCATCCAGACCGTCATGCGCCGCTACGGGATTGAGAAGCCCTATGAAAAGCTCAAGGAACTGACCCGCGGCCAGGACATGAATCGGGAAACCCTGGCACGATTTATCGATAGTCTGGCGCTGCCCAAGGAGGCGCAGGAGCAGCTGCTGGCGCTCACCCCCGCAGGCTACACCGGGAACGCGGCCGCGCAGGCCCGCGCCATAAACGATGGCTAGCGGCGCCCTGCTGGCGCTGGACCAGGCTGAGTTCCTGGCCCGCTACTGGCAGCGGGAGCCGCTCCTCTTGCGCGCCGCGGTGCCTGGCTTTGTGCCGCCGCTGACAGCCGAGGAACTGGCGGGACTGGCCATGGAACCGGAGGTGGAAGCGCGCATTGCCGAGTGCCGCGGTGACCCGGCAAGTGCCGCTGCCTGGCACTTGGAGCACGGTCCCTTTCCTGCGAGCGCCTTCGATCGCCGCCACCCCTGGACCCTGCTGGTGCAAGGTGTGGATGAGCTGGTGGATGAGGTCGCCGCCTTGCGCTCATTGGCCGGCTTTATTCCCGGCTGGCGCCTCGACGACATCATGGTCAGCTATGCCAGCGATGGCGGCGGCATCGGCCCCCATTACGATCTATACGACGTGTTCCTGCTGCAGGGCGAGGGGGAACGCATCTGGCGTATCGGCCAGCGCTGTGATGACGCCACAGCGCTGCTGCCACACCCAGACCTGAAACTGCTTGCCGAATTCGACTGCGAGGCAGAGTTCACCCTGCGCTGCGGCGATGTGCTGTACATTCCGCCTGGCGTCGCCCATTGGGGCGTTTCCCGCGGCGACTCCACCTGTTTTTCCATTGGCTTCAGGGCGCCGCGGATGGCGGACCTGCTCTCACGCTGGGTGGATACGCGCCTGGAGCAGATCCCGCCGAGCCTGCTGCTCCGCGACCCGGGACGCGAACCCGCGACGGCTCCCGGGGAAATCAGCAGCCGTGACATCGACAACACCCTGCAGCAGCTGCGTGAGTTGCTCACCCTTCCCGGAGACAACAGCTGGTTTGGCGAGCTAATCACCGAGAGCGTGCTGGAGCCTCCCGGTGCAAGGGAACTGCGCAGGCTGCGTGTGCAGCTGGGCAAGGCGGGCAGCGCCAGACTGGCAGGCTGCGCATGCGTAGCGTGGGAAGCTGCCGAGGACGGCATTCGGGTATTTGCCAACGGCTGCAGCGCAAGCTTTCCCGCACTCTGCAAGGAACCGTTATCCATCCTCTGCGCCGGTGAAGCCCTGCCCTTGCCTGCCACTGCAGCGATACAATCGATGCTCGAATTCCTGCTGGAACAGGGGGCACTGTATGTCGACTGATACACGGCCAGAACTGGAACTGCGCATAGCGGACTGGAACAGCGACCGCGACACCCTGCGCGCCCTGCGTGAGCAGGTATTTATCATCGAACAGCAGGTGCCGCGCGATATCGAATGGGATGGCCGCGACGCGGATGCCCTGCACGTGCTTGGAAGCCTGGACGGTGTACCCATCGCCTGCGGCCGGCTGCTGCCGGAAGGCAAGATCGGCCGCATGGCAGTGCTTGCTCAACACCGCGGCCACGGCTACGGCGCTGCGGTGCTGCAGGCTCTGGTCGACGCCGCCAGCGGCCGCGGCCTGAGCGAAGTCTATCTTCACGCCCAGCAACACGCAGCCGACTTCTACCGCCGTGCCGGTTTCGAGCCTGAGGGGGAGCCCTTCGCGGAGGCCGGAATCCCCCATATTGCGATGCGCCGGCGTCTGCAGCCGACACTGGGCAGGGATTACACCGGCGGCATCGACTACCCGCACCCGTTTGCGGACTGGGCCGTGGCCCTGACCGCGGACGCCGCCCGGGAAATCTGCATTCTGAGTCCCAACCTGGACCACCGCGCCTTCGACAATCGCGAGCTGGCGGAGGCCCTCAGCGCCCTGGCCCGGCGCTCGCGCCAGTCCCGGGTGCGTATCCTGGTCAGCGACTACCGCCCCCTCATCCAGCGCAGCCACCGCCTGCTGGCCCTGGCGCGGCGCCTGCCCTCATCAATACTGCTGCAGCAGCTGGACGAGCACCCGGACTGGAAAGGGGAAACCCTGGTCATCAAGGATCGCAGCGGTGTGCTGTGCAAACCCGCGGAGTCGGAAGCGGCCTTCTGCGAGCCCGACTCCAGAGCCAGGGCCGAACGCTATCTGGACCTGTTCAATGAACTGTGGCGCCACAGCGCCCCCCATATCGAGTTCCGCAGCGTACCGCTGTAAGCACTGGGCCCTGCTCAGCGTTACTTCGCGATGCCGCGACCAAGCCAGCGCTGGGTGACGACACCAGCTGTCATGGAGCCGTTAACGTTGAGCGCGGTGCGCGCCATGTCGATCAGCGGTTCAATGGAAATCAACACCGCCGCAACCGTCACCGGAAACCCCATCGCCGGCAGCACGATCAGCGCCGCAAAGGTCGCCCCGCCGCCGACGCCGGCCACGCCAAAGGAGCTGATGGCAATCACCCCGATCAGCCCCGCCATGAAGTCCCAGGCCAGGGGGTCCAGCCCCATGGACGGCGCGATCATCACTGCCAGCATGGCCGGGTAGATTCCGGCACAGCCGTTCTGGCCAATGGTGGCACCGAGCGTCGCGGAGAGGTTAGCGATGGGGGTCGCCACGCGCAGGGATTCCACCTGGGTTTCCACATTGAGCGGGATGGTGGCCGCGGAGCTGCGCGAGGTAAACGCGAAAGCCAGCACCGGCCACACTGCGCGGAAATAGGTTGGCAGGCCGACACCGTGCACAAACAGCAGGATTGCGTGGACCACAAACATGATGGCAATCGCCAGATAGGACGCGACCACGAAAGACAGCAGAGTAACAATGTCCCCGGCATCCGAACTCGCGACCACCCCGCCAATCAGCGCCAGGATACCGTAAGGGGTCAGGGCCATCACCAGATGGACCAGGCGCATCACAATCAGGCGCGCGGTTTCCACAAAGCTCTCGATCTGTGCGCCACGCTCCGGGCTCTCCCTGGCGACACCCAGGGCAGCGATACCGAACAGAATCCCGAACAGCACCACCGCGATGATCGAGGTCGGCCGAGCCTCGGTGAGGTCGTGAAATATATTGGCCGGCACGAAGCGCACCAGCACCTGGGGCAGGCTGAGCCCGGCAACGGTTTCATAGCGTTGTGCCAGCGCCTCGGCTGAAGCCAGTTCGCGAGCACCCTGGGTAATGCTGTCCGCCGTCAGGCCGAACGCGTTGGTCACCAGGATGCCCACCAGAGCCGCAATCATGGTAGTCCCGATCAGCAGGCCGACAACCGAGCCACCAATGCGCCCCAGATCCGCGACCTCGCGCAGCTTCAGCACCGCCGCAATCATCATCACCAGTACCAGCGGCATGATGATCATGCGCAGCAGGTTGATATAGCCCGCACCCACCACGCCGGTCCAGGCAAGGGTATCGGCAACGACGCTGGATTGGCTGCCGTAGAACAACTGCAGGATCAGGCCGAAAACCACCCCCGCCAGCAAGCCCGCCAGAATTTGCCGGGACAGCTTCCAGCCCAGCCGGCGCAGGCGAAACAGCAGCAGACAAAGGCCCAGGAACAGGATGAGATTCAGTAAGGGATACATGCAAGGTGCTCCAGTTGGCGGTGGACAGCCATTGCCGTCAGGGTTGGGGCTGATTCAGTCCGGCAGCAGCAGGCCCACTTCATTACCTTCGTAGATCACCGGCCAGGTTTTGAGATGCCGGCAGGGCTCCTCGGAGGCATGCAGCAGCCGCCCATCCGCCAGCGAGAAACGGTAGCGGTGCAGGGGGCACTCTAGTACGCCCTGCTCGATACCCGCGGTATCGAGGGGGTATTCACGGTGGGGGCAGCGAGGCTCGATCAGGTACAGCTCACCCTTATGCTGCAGCAGCAGGAGAGCCAGATGATCAATGCGGAAATGGCGGCGGTAATCGTCATGCAGATTGATCAATTTTTCCAGGGGCTGGAAGCGCATGGCAATCAGTCCGCAAATCGAAGGCTGCGATCATAGCAGTTACCGCTCACAGCAGGCCAATCAGCTCACGGGCTGCAAGATACGGTGTGGTGGTGCCCTCCTCCACCGCCTGCTCCAGTTTGGGCAAGAGAGCACTGATGCGCGGATTCTGCCGCAGACGCTGCAACAGCAGCTCGTGCAAAAGCTGCCGCATCCAGTCACGGTTCTGACGCGCGCGCTTGCGCTGGAACGCATCGGCCTTGAGGGCCTGGAAATAGTAATCCACGATCATGCCCCAGACCGCGTCAATACCCTGATTTTTCAGCGCCGAGCAGGTGACCACCTGGGGCGTCCAGAAACTGCTGTGACGGAGCAAGTGCATGGCAGACAAATAGTGCTGGCGAGCCTGCTTGGCCAGCATCACGCTGTCGCCGTCGGCCTTGTTGATCACCAGGGCGTCCGCCAGCTCCAGAATACCTTTCTTGATGCCCTGCAGCTCATCGCCACCGCCGGGCAGCATCAGCACCATGAAGAAATCCACCATGCCCGCCACCTGGTACTCGGACTGGCCGACGCCGACGGTTTCCACCAGGATGACGTCGTAGCCTGCTGCCTCGCACAGGAGCATGGTTTCCCGGGTTTTCTGCGCCACACCGCCCAGGGCACCAGAAGACGGCGAAGGGCGGATAAACGCCTCATCACGGCGCGACAGCTGCTCCATGCGGGTCTTGTCGCCGAGGATGGAGCCGCCGGCAATGGGGGAACTGGGGTCCACCGCCAGCACGGCAACGCGCTTGCCCTGGCTGATCAGGTAGAGACCGAAGGTTTCAATGAAGGTGGACTTGCCCACTCCAGGCACGCCGGAGATACCGACGCGAATGCTGTTGCCGGTGTCGGGCAGCAGGGATTCCAGCACACCCTGGGCCTGCTCTCGATGAGACTCGAGCGAGCTTTCCACCAGGGTGATGGCCTTGGCCAGCGCACGGCGGTTGCCCCGCCGCAGCGCCTCAAGATCGATACTGGCCACAGCGTCAGGCCGCGCCCTGAGCCTCATTGACAGCGTCCAGCACGTCCCTGGCACAGACCGGAATCGGGGTGCCCGGGCCAAAGATGCACTTGACCCCTGCCGCGTACAGGAAGTCGTAGTCCTGGCGCGGAATGACCCCGCCGGCAATGACCACGATGTCTTCAGCGCCCTGCTTGCGCAGTTCTTCAACCAGCTGCGGAACCAGGGTCTTGTGGCCCGCTGCGAGGGACGATGCGCCCACCACGTGCACGTCGTTCTCAATGGCCTGGCGCGCCACTTCTTCCGGAGTGGAAAACATGGGCGAGAGATCAATGTCGAAGCCGACATCGGCGAATGCCGTGGCGACCACCTTCGCGCCGCGGTCATGGCCATCCTGGCCCATCTTGCAGACCAGCATGCGCCGGCGGCGGCCGTATTTGGCGACAAAC
>JBLRXF010000171.1:0-6898 GCA_047920875.1 Haliea sp.
GGACACCAGCAGCTGGTCGAACTCGATGGTTTTTTCTTCGCCCGCATGGGCTACTACCAGCAGCTTGCGCTCGCCGTCGCGCTCGCAGCGCAGGGCGCTGTGTTCGGTCAGCACCTGCACGCCGTCCCGCTCCAGCGCCTGCTGTGCCAGCGCCGAGACATCCCGGTCTTCCTTGTGCAGGATGCGCTCGCCGCGCTGGATCTGAGTTACCTCGCAGCCCAGACGGGCAAAGGCCTGGGCCAGCTCGCAGCCGATGGGGCCGCCGCCCAGCACCACCAGGCGCCGCGGCGGGGTGTCCATGTCCGCAAAGGCATCCCACAGCGTGTCGCTGGTGACGTAGCCCACCTCCTCCAGCCCGGGAAGGTCGGGTATCAGCGGCGCCGCACCGGCGGCGATGACGATTGCCCGGGTGGTCAGGCGCTGGCCGCCGCCGTCGTTGAGAGCGATGTCCACGGTCCAGGGGTCGATGATTTTCGCGTAGCCCTGCAGTACTTCCACCCCGAGGGCGGTATAGCGCTCGACGCTGTCGTGGGGTTCCACCTCGGCGATGATCCGGTGCACCCGCGCCATTACCGCACGGAAGCTGAACTGTGGGGTTGCCGGCTCCAACCCGTACTGGTCGGCGTGGCGCATCTGCTGGGCGACCTTGGCGCTCTTGATCAGGGCCTTGCTGGGCACGCAGCCGTAGTTGAGGCAGTCGCCGCCCATCTTGTGCGCTTCGACCAGGGTGACTTTGGCCTTCACCGCCGCAGCGATGTAGGCAGACACCAGGCCACCGGCGCCGGCGCCGATCACCACCAGGTTGCGGTCAAAGCTGGCAGGCTTCTGCCAGGGCTTGTACACCCGCCGTCTCTGCACTACGGCGACAATGGCCTTGGCTATCCAGGGGAAGATGCCCAGCAGCACGAAGGACAGCAGCAGCTCCAGCGACAGGATATCCCCGACCTGTTCGATCGCCGCCAGCTGGGTGCCTGCATTCACATACACCGCAGTGCCCGCCAGCATCCCGACCTGGCTGATCCAGTAAAAGGTCCAGACACGCAGCCTGGTCAGACCCATCACCAGGTTGATAATAAAAAAGGGAAAAATGGGCACCAGGCGCAGGGTGAACAGGTAGAAGGCGCCGTCGCGCTCAATACCCCGATCGATGGCCTTGAGGCGCTCGCCGAAGCGCCGCTCCACGGTATCGCGCAGCAGGAAGCGGGCCACCAGGAAGGCCAGGGTGGCGCCGATGCTGGAGGCGAAGGAGACCAGTAGCAGACCCTGCCAGAGCCCGAACAGGGCGCCGCCCGCCAGAGTCATGATTGCCGCACCCGGAAGCGACAGCGCAGTGACGATGACATAGATGACAAAATAGGCTGCCGGCACCAGCACCGGGTACTGCGCCAGCAGCTCGCTGAAGCGGACCTGGCTGGCCTTGAGCTGTTCCAGGGTCAGGTAGTCGTCCAGGCCCAGGGCAAAAAAGCCCAGTACCACAACGCCTACCGCAATGAGGAGTAGCAGTTTCCGGTTCATGAGCTCAGGGCACCGCCGCAGCTGCTGCCCTGGCCCGCAGTGCAGCCGTAGCAGTGGTCGGCGATGCGGATTTCGTGGCCATCGATACTGGCGTCCAGCAGGTTGCGCAGGTGGGGACGGGGTCCCGTGCTCGGCAACGGCAGGTCAAGTTGCTGGTTGAAGTCGCAGTCGTAGAGGTAGCCCTGCCAGTCGACGCTCACCAGGGTTCGGCACATGACTGAGTCCAGGTTTTGCGGCTGGTAGGCATCTTTCAGCAACTGCATGTAGGCACTAAATTGCCCCTTGGAGATCAGGGTGCTGCCGAAACGCTTGATTGGCATGTTGGCCAGGGTGAACAGGGCGTTGAATTCGATGCCGAAATGCTTGTGCAATTCCCGCTTGTAGTCCGCCTCCAGCGCCCGCTGCTCAGGCGGCAGGCTGGGCCCCAGCGGGTTGTAGACCAGGTTCAGGGTCAGGCCGCTGCCGGCCCTGCCGTAGCCCAGAGCGTTCAGCGCCTGCAGCGCTGCAATGCTCTTGTCGAACACACCGTCACCGCGCTGTTGGTCGACATTGGCCGGTGAGTAGCAGGGCATGGAGGCAATGATCTCCACCTGGTGCTGTGCCAGGAACGCGGCCATGGTCTCGTAGCCCGGCTCCCGCAGGATGGTCAGGTTGCAGCGGTCCATTACCTTCACCCCCAGGGCACTGGCGGCCGCTACCAGATCGCGAAAGCGCGGGTGCATCTCCGGGGCGCCGCCGGTCAGGTCCAGCAGCTGGATGTTGCGCGCCCTGAGCACCTGCGGGATCAGGTCAATGTGCTCATCGTCCATCATCTCGGTGCGGGTAGGGCCGGCGTTGACATGACAGTGCACGCAGCTCTGGTTGCACAGGTAGCCCAGGTTCACCTGCAGGGTCTGCAGCGCACCCCGGCTTAGCGGGGGAAAATCGGTCGCTTCCAGCAGGGGTAACGTGGCGTGCATGCGATGGGATCCTTTTCTGCCTGGAAATAGTGATAGAGGCATTATGATGCCGACGATGTGAGGATGTTACGACCCATTGGGGTTTATTGGACCAGAGCGGCTGGACGCTGCCGCTCTTTCCTTGCTGTTTGCTAGAATAGCGGTTTGCAGACGGAGGGTCACCGTGGAATCCGATAGCGTCGTCAGCGTGTCCGCAACAGCAGTGTACACCTTCACTTTTGCAGTGTTCGGGCTGTGCATGCTGTGGGAAATGTTTGCCCCCCGCCGCGCCGAGACCGCGGGCGTGGCCTGGCGCTGGGGCAACAATTTCTCCCTGGGTCTGGTCAGTTGGTACCTGACCGCGGTGGCCAATACCCTGCTGGTGCTGTGGGTGGCGGACTGGACCGACCAGCGCAACATCGGCCTGATGCCGATGCTGGCGTGGGGGCCGCTGCCGGAGTTCCTGATCCTGCTGGCCGCGACCCAGCTGCTGGCTTACTGGCTGCATGTGGCTTTCCACCGCATCCCGGCGCTGTGGCGTATTCATGCGGTGCACCATTCGGATACCGCGGTCGATGTATCCACCAGCTACCGTCACCATCCCCTGGAGCCGCTGCTCATGCTGCCCCTGGTCGCGCCGCTGGTGTTCCTGATCGGCGTGTCTCTGGAAGCGGTTGCCGCCTACCGCCTGTTCGCGGTCCTGGCGAACGTCTTCAGCCACAGCAACGCGCGCATCCCCGAGGCGCTGGAGCAGCGCCTGCGCTGGCTGATACTCACTCCGGATTTCCATCGAGTGCATCACAGCTCCGATTCCCGCTACACCAACAGCAATTACGGCTCCTTGGTGCCCTGGTTTGACTACCTCTTCGGCACCGCGCGCCACCGGCCGTACAGCGAGCACGAGACTATGGAGCTGGGCCTGGAATATCTGCGCGAACCGCGCGACTCCCGCTTCGATCACCTGTTGACCCAGCCCTTGTCGGTACCCACCGCCAGCGGACGGGAGCAGCGTCAGTAGGCCACTAATGCCGGCTTTGTAGCGGTGAATTCCCTGCCGCTTTCTTCTATAATGGCGCGCTTTTCCGGGGCTGCCCCGGATTCCCATCCGCCAGAGCAGTTTCTGGAGCACAGCATGTCCGAGCGCAAGGCTAGCGTCACCCGCAATACTCTCGAAACCCGGATCACCGCCACGGTGACCCTCGATGGGTCCGGGCAGACGCATTTTGACACCGGCATTCCCTTCCTGGAGCACATGCTGGACCAGATTGCCCGCCACGGCATGATGGATCTGGATATCGTCGCCAAGGGCGATCTGCATATCGACGACCACCACACGGTGGAGGATATCGGCATTACCCTGGGTCAGGCATTCACCAAGGCGGTGGGTGACAAGAAGGGTATCGTCCGCTACGGCCACAGCTACGTGCCCCTGGATGAAGCGTTATCTCGGGTGGTAGTGGATTTTTCCGGCCGTCCGGGCCTGATTTACCATATTCCCTTTACCCGGGCCACGGTCGGCGGCTTCGATGTGGACCTGTTCCAGGAGTTCTTCCAGGGCTTTGTCAATCACGCCCAGGTCACCCTGCACATTGACAACCTGCGCGGTGACAACAGCCACCACCAGATCGAGACGGTGTTCAAGGCCTTCGGCCGCGCTCTGCGCATGGCCTTGACGGCGGATCCTGCGATGGCGGGCATAACCCCTTCGACCAAGGGTGTACTCTGAACCCGTGAGCGGCACTGTTGCAGTCATCGACTACGGCATGGGCAACCTGCACTCGGTGGCCAGTGCCCTGGCTTTCGTGGGTGCCGACAAGGTGGTGGTCACCCACGATGCCGCGCAGATCCGCGCCGCCGACCGGGTGGTATTTCCCGGCGTCGGCGCCATCCGCGACTGCATGGCGGAGATTCGCCGCCTGCACTGCGATGAGCTGCTGCAGCTGGCGCTGAGTGAGCAGCGTAAGCCGGTGCTGGCGATCTGCGTGGGCATGCAGGCCCTGCTGGACAGTTCCGAGGAAAACGGTGGGGTACCCTGTCTGGGCATTATTCCGGGCAGGGTGCGCTACTTTGGCCAACCCTTGCTGGCTGCGGATGGCGCCCGTCTCAAGGTACCCCATATGGGCTGGAACAGGGTACACAAGGTGAGTGACCATCCACTCTGGAATGGTATCGAAGACGGCACCCGCTTCTATTTTGTCCACAGCTACTATGTTAGCGCCGAGGACCGCAGCCTGGTCACGGGCACCGTTGACTATGGCGTTTGCGCCGATGCCGCTCTGGCGCGCGACAACCTCTTCGCCACCCAGTTTCATCCGGAGAAAAGTCATACCGCCGGACTGCAGCTGCTGCGCAACTTTCTCGATTGGAACCCCGCATGCTGATAATTCCCGCTATCGATCTCAAGGACGGCCAGTGTGTGCGCCTGCGCCAGGGCCTCATGGACGACAGCACCGTGTTCTCCGACGATCCGCTAGCCGTGGCCAAGCGCTGGGTGGACGCCGGCTGCAGGCGCCTGCACCTGGTGGACTTGAACGGCGCCTTTGCCGGTGAGCCGGTAAACGGCGAGGTGGTCACCGCCATTGCGGCTGCATGGCCCGGCCTGCCGGTGCAGATCGGCGGCGGTATCCGCAACCTGGAAACCATTGAGCACTATGTGCGCGCCGGGGTCAGCTACGTGATCATCGGTACCAAGGCGGTCAAGGAACCGGCGTTTGTGGCCGAGGCCTGCAGGGCTTTTCCCGGCAAGGTGATTGTCGGCCTGGATGCGAAAGATGGCCTGGTGGCCACGGATGGCTGGGCTGAAGTGTCCAGCGTGCTGGCGACTGACCTGGCCAAACGCTTCGAGGCTGACGGCGTCTCCGCCATCGTCTACACGGATATTGCCCGCGACGGGATGATGCAGGGCGTCAATGTGGAGGCCACGGTGGCCATGGCCCGCGCTTCCAGCATTCCTGTTATCGCGTCTGGCGGCATTACCAATCTGGATGACATCCGCGCCCTGAATGCCGTGGCGCATGCGGGCATCTGCGGCGCCATCACCGGCCGCGCCATCTATGAAGGTACCCTGGATGTCGCCGAGGCCCAGCGCCTCTGCGACGAGGGCGCCTGAACCGTGGGCTTGGCCAAACGCATTATTCCCTGCCTGGACGTGGACAACGGCCGGGTGGTGAAGGGCGTCAATTTTGTCGGCATTCGCGACGCCGGCGATCCGGTGGAGATTGCCCGCCGCTACAACGAGCAGGGTGCTGACGAGATCACCTTCCTTGACATCACCGCCAGCCACGAGGGCCGCGACACCACGGTGCACACCGTCGAGCAGATTGCCGAGCAGGTGTTTATTCCGCTGACCGTGGGCGGCGGTATACGCTCTTTGCAGGATATTCGCACCATGCTCAACGCCGGTGCCGACAAGGTCAGCATCAATACCGCCGCGATTCACAACCCGGAGCTGGTGCGGGAAGCCTCCGAGCGCTTCGGCGCCCAGTGCATTGTGGTCGCCATCGACGCCAAGCGCGTGGCGGATGTCGACGGCCAGCCGCGCTGGGAGATTTTCACCCACGGGGGGCGCAAACCTACCGGTATTGATGCGGTCGCCTGGGCGATGAAGATGGCCCAACTGGGGGCGGGTGAAATCCTCCTCACCAGCATGGATCGCGATGGCACCAAAAACGGTTTTGAACTGGGGGTCACCCGCGCCATCACCGATGCGGTGGATATCCCGGTAATCGCCTCCGGCGGTGTTGGCAAGCTGCAGCACCTGGTGGATGGCATCCTCGTGGGTGGCGCCGATGCGGTGCTGGCGGCCAGCATTTTCCACTTTGGTGAATTTACTGTGCCCGAAGCCAAGGCCTATATGGCAGCGCAGGGCATCGAGGTTCGACTCTGAAGCGGCAGACGCCAGGGAGATCGGCGCCGACAATTGTCGACGACCTCTCCGAGCCTGCGCTCACCCAGTTCCTGGATTTGCTGCTTGATGTTGTGTGTGTGGTCGATGCCGAGGGCCACTTTCAGTTTGTGTCCGCTGCCTGCGAGCAGGTGTTCGGGTTCACCCGTGAAGAGATGGTGGGCAAGACGGTGCAGGATCTGGTGCACCCGGAGGACCGGGAGCGCACTCTGAATCTCGCCGGCAGGGTAATGGGGGGTAGCGAAAGCACCCAGTTCGAGAATCGCTATCTGCGCAAGGACGGCTCGATAGCCCACATCATGTGGAGCGCGCGCTGGTCCGACGAGGATCAGGTGCGGATTGGTGTTGCCCGGGACATTACCCGGCGCAAGCAGGCCGAGCTGGTGCAGTCCGCCCTGTTCCGCATCTCTCAGGCAGCCCATCGGACCCATGACCTGGGAATCCTGCTGGACCAGATACGCGATATTGTCGTTCCCCTGGTGCCCAGCGAGGGTTTTTATGTTGCCCTGCGCGACAACCTTGACGGACGCTGGCATTACCC
>JBLRXF010000172.1:0-6890 GCA_047920875.1 Haliea sp.
TCAGCGCGGGCAGGCAAGGCCAGACCCGACATACCCGCCATGGCCCCTGCTGCTACCAGCTGCAGAAAGCGTCGACGGCCTGGAGGTGTTGCGTCGTCAGTAGAATGCATAAACCTGCCCTCAGTGCTGTTATGATTTGGCGCCCGCAAGCGCCCAGCTGCACGGTAACGCGACTTGCCCGGGTCTGCTTGCGCCAACTGGCTGAGGCTTGCGCGCTAACCGGGGCAATCAGGCTTGAGGTGAGGATTCGGTGTGAACCGCCAGCCTCCGCGATCCAGAAAAAATGTCCCGGGGTCGCAGGCCGTAAATACGGCGGATAGAGTGACTGAAATGGGTAGAGTCTGGATAGCCTATCTGCAGTGCGACTTCGGTGAGGCTGCTGCCCTTGGTGACATAGGCCAGCATGGCGCGGGCGCGCTTCCAGGCACAGAAACTGCGGAAGGTCATTCCGACTTCGTCGCGAAAAAGATGCACAAAACGGGAAAAAGACAGGCCACAGGCCGCCGCGTGATCCGCCGCCGCATGCTTGTCCCCTGAATTGGCTGCAATCAGAGCAGCGGCCGCGGCAATGCGCGGATCAATACGCCGGGGCAGCAAGTCGCGTCCAAAAAAATAGCGGTCAACGGCACTGTCCGTGCAATCCAGCAGCTGCGATTGGCGGGACCACTCCGAAAAAGCGCCCAGCAAACGCCGATGCGCGGCGGAGCCATCCACGCAAGCGGCATCCAACGCACGACGCGAGGATCCCACCGGCACAAACTCCGGTTCGATGAGAATAAGGTCAATGAGCCGCTCCGGAGCCGAGATGGTGACCGGTACGTTGGGCGGCACCAGCACTATCCGCGAGTTCTGCACAGGGGCATCACCGATGCGAATACTGAACGGGTCTCCAGCGGTAGCGTAAATCGACAGTCCACCGAGAGTGCGCTGCCGAGGCTGGCCCAACAGGCCACGGTACACCGTACGCCCGCGGGTAATCATCATCGCCAGTTCTGACGGCGGCGCTGCAGTCACAGCAGGGCCTCGAAGTGGTCGGTCAGCACACAGTCGCGACGGCGGGCATCGTATTCGCGCAGCGGCTCCACATCCTCGGCTCGAATAATCTGTTTCGCCAGAGCCGCCTGCAGCGCGTCATCCAGCGTGTCTGCCTCCAGCTCACCCTTGCTCCAGGCGCGCTGAAAAGCCTGGAAGGGCTGATCCACCTGCAACAGCATTTGGTAGGCGCTTTCCACTCTGCCCACTGCGTCCTCTGGGTCCTGACTCACATAGACGTGTGCCGCCAGCATCGCGCGCACAGCATTGGGTTCCATCACCAGCGCTCCCAGCTGGCGGATCTGGCGGTCATCCGGGGCCCGCAACGTCCGGCCCAGGGGCAGGCACAGGACTCGCATGAGCAAACCCAGGGCTCGCGGCTGAAAGTTGTCACAGTAGGCTATCAGGGCTTCCTGAGCCGCGTGCAGCGAGCGCTGCAAAGCAAAAGCGGCGTGCACGTCGGCTTCTTCGCTGCGCGGCTGAGTAGCGTGGAATTTGAGCAGGCTGCTGGCGATGAACAGTTGGCTGTGCACGTCCCCCAGACGCGCCGACAGCAGCTCGCGACGCTTGAGATCGCCGCCGAGGACGCCCAGCGCGACATCCGCACAGGTGGCCAGCGCCGCGCTCAGATGATTGATGCGCTGGTACCAGCGGCGGCTGAAATCATCGGCACCCGAAGGTACCGGGCTTAAGTAGGCAGCGCTGATCCCATAGCCCACCAGCCGCGCCAGGTTGCTGCTGATGTGACCGAGGTGCTGCATGAACAGAGGCTCGAATTGGCGCAGCCCCTGATGCATCTCCTCCGCTTCTAGCGTCTGCATCTCGTCGAACAGATAGGGGTGGCAGCGCATCGCGCCCTGGCCGAAAATCATCAGCGAGCGGGTGAGGATATTGGCACCCTCCACCGTGATCGCCACTGGCAGCGCGTGATAACCCGCGCCGAGGAAATTGCGCGGGCCCAACTGGATACCGCGACCGCCCACCACGTCCATGCCGTGGTTGACCAAGGTTCGCATCATCTCGGTAGCGTGGTACTTGGCCATGGCCGTCATCACCGAGGGCGTGCCGTCCTCAAGGCCCCGAGTCACCATCTGGCGCATGGCCTCCAGGGTATAGGCGCCGGCGGCAATTTCCGCGGTCGCCTCCTGCACACCCTCAAACTTGCCCACTTCCATGTTGAACTGGCGACGGATGCGGGCATAAGCGCCGACCATCAGGTAGCACATCTCGCCGCTGGCGGTGGACAGCGCGGGCAGTGAGACGCCGCGTCCCGCACCCAGACACTCGATCAGCATGCGCCAGCCCTTGCCCGCCATCTCCGGCCCGCCGATGATCCAGCTTACCGGGATGAACACATCCTTGCCGATAATCGGGCCATTCATGAACGGCGCGCCCGGATTGTGCCGGCGCCCGATCTCGACACCCGGATGGTCAGCCGGCAACAGCGCACAGGTAATACCGTAGTCGACCTTGTCCGGGTCCCCCAGCAGACCTTCCGGGTCGCGCAGCTGGAACGCCAGCCCCACCACCGTGGCCACCGGTGCCAGAGTAATCCAGCGCTTGTGGAAATTGAGCCGCAGCCCCAGCACTTCCTCGCCGTCGAATTCGCCCTTGCACACCACGCCGATGTCCGGGATCGCCCCCGCATCAGAACCCACCTCGGGCCCGGTGAGGCCGAAACAGGGCAGCTCCGAACCGTCTGCCAGGCCGGGCAGCAGCGCTGTTTCTGCTCCTCGGTGCCGTACTTCACCAGCAGCTCGCCCGGGCCGAGCGAGTTCGGCACCATGGCCGTAACCGCGGCGGTGATCGAACGGCTGGCGATCTTGCTCATGATCCGGCTCTGGGCGTAGGGGCCGAAGTCCCGCCCACCGTAGGATTCGGGGATAATCAGGCCAAAGAAGCCCTTCTGGCGCAGATAGTCCCAGACCTCGGGCGACAGGTCCTGACGCTGGTGTACCTCCCACTCGTCGATCATGCCGCAGAGTTCGTTGGTCTCCCGGTCGAGGAAGGCCTGCTCCTTGTCGGTCAGCACCGGCGGGTGAATAGCTGCGAAACGGCGCCAGTCCGGCCTGCCGCTGAACAGGTCCTTCTCCCACCAGGTGGTGCCGGCTTCCAGGGCTTCGCGCTCGGTGCTGCTCATCGGTGGCATGGCCTTGCGCAGCATGGCGTAGACCGGAGCAACCAGATAGCGCCGCCGCCATTCCTCGACGTTGAGCAGGGCGATCACCGCGAGCACCGCCAACAGCACCAGCCACATGCCTCCGTGCAGCTGAGTGAGCAGCAGCGTGCCAAGGCCGGCGATTGCAGAGCCGACCACCAGGGAAGGGCGATACCAGAGCACGGCGAACAGCAGAGTGAGGAACAGCAGAATCGACAGCAACATGAGAGATTTACCTCGCTACGGGGCCCGTCTGATGGCGTGCATTTGTGCAGATCCGTAGCAACAACCTTAGTCCATTACGGTGATCGCGCACAATGCGTTATACTGCCGGGCAGCGCAGAACCCCCTCTAATAAAAGCATCGGCTACCGCGGCAGCGGACCGGTGACAGCAAAAACCTTGTCCGTACGTTCAACCACACACATCCTGACATGTCTGGAGACTTGCCATGACTTTTGAACTTCCCACACTCCCCTATACCCGCGATGCCCTGGCACCACACATCTCCGCGGAAACCATCGATTACCACTACGGCAAACACCACAATACCTACGTCGAGAAGCTGAACGGGCTGGTTCCGGGCACTGAATTTGAGGGTAAATCACTGGAGGACATCATCAAGACCTCCTCCGGCGGCATCTTCAACAACGCGGCCCAGGTCTGGAATCACAGCTTCTACTGGGAATGTCTGAGCCCCAACGGCGGCGGCGCAGCTACTGGCGCAGTCGCCACTGCCATCGACACGGCCTTCGGCTCATTTGAGGCATTCAAAAAGGCTTTCAGCGACGCCGCAGTCGGCAACTTTGGCTCCGGCTGGACCTGGCTGGTGAAGAACGCCGACGGCAGCCTTGCCATCGTCAATACCAGCAATGCGGAAACCCCGCTGACCGACAGCGCGGTCACCCCGCTGCTGACCGTGGACGTATGGGAGCACGCCTACTACATCGACTACCGCAACGCCCGCCCGAAGTACCTGGAAGCGTTCTGGGCACTGGTGAACTGGGACTTCGTCAACCAGAACTTGGCCTGAGTCCTGTGGCCGGCCCGGCTCGTCGTCGCGCCGGCCCGCTCTCCAAACCCTTCTACAGTGGCAGCACCGTCGTCGCCTTGATCTCCTCCATCACAAAGCTGGCGGAGACATCGAACAGGTCGGCAGCAATGAGCTGTTGATAGAGCCGGTCATAGTCCGGCATATCCGCGACAACGGCTTTGAGCAGATAGTCCAGCTGCCCGCCCAGACGATAGACCTCCAGTACACCCGCAACTCCCTGCACTACCTCCCGGAAACCCCGCGCCCAGGCCTCGTTGTGCTGGTTGGTGCGAATGGTAATGAAGACAGTGAGCCCGAGCCCCACCTTGGCGGGATCGAGCAAAGTGACCCTGTCCCGGATGATCCCGCCCTGCTCCAGCTTCTGCAAACGGCGCCAGCAGGCGGATTTGGACACATTTACCTGCTCCGCGAGCTCCGCTACGGACAGTGCCGCGTTTGCCTGCAGCAGACGCAGCAAGCGCTTGTCAGTGGAATCCAGCACCTTCACCTCCAACGGCCAGAATGAAACGTAGTCTCGATATTATCATTTTAGTCGGCACAACGTTTCGATAAAAACCCATAAAATAACACCAATAGGGACAATGTTTCAGCCGCGAGACGATAAACTTCATTCCTGTTAAAGCACCCCGAGAACCCAGCCCATGAGCCTACTGATTGAGCGGATCCGCAAGGCTGTTATTGGTCAGCGCCAGCCCATCACCACAGCCTTCGGCGACAAGCCCCTCGTGTATGCGGACTACACCGCCTCGGGCCGCAGCCTGGACTTCGTGGAGGACTACATCCGCGAGCAGGTGCTGCCCTACTATGCGAACACCCACACCGAGACCTCTTTTACCGGCGCCCACAGTACCGCGCTGCGAGAGGCGGCGCGCCGGCAGATACGCGCAGCCGTCAATGGCAGCAGCGACGACAAGGTGATTTTCTGCGGCTCCGGCGCCACCGCTGCCATCAACAAGCTTGTGGATGTCATGAACCTGCGCCTGCCGGCGGACCTGGAGGACCGCTACCAGCTGATGGCGCAGCTCCCGGACGAGGAACGCCCGGTAGTCTTTATCGGCCCCTACGAACACCATTCCAATGAGCTGCCCTGGCGGGAAAGCATCGCCGAGCTGGAGGTCATCCCTCTCGATGCACAGGGCGGCATCGATCTTGCCGCGCTGTCTTCCGCGCTGGAGCGACACGCGCATCGCTCCCTGTTGATCGGCAGCTTTTCCGCAGCGTCGAATGTGACCGGCATCAAGAGCGATGTAGCGGCTGTGACCCGCCTGCTCAAGGCCCACGGCGCGCTGGCGTTCTGGGACTATGCCGCCGCCGGCCCCTACGTGGCCATCGACATGAACGGCGACTTTCCGCTGGACGCCATCTTTCTCTCGCCGCACAAATTTGTCGGCGGCCCCGGCACCCCGGGGATTCTGGTAGCCAAAAGCGCCTTGTTCCGCAACCGGGTGCCCGCCATGGTTGGCGGCGGCACCGTGACCTATGTAACCCCGGACGACCACGTTTATACGGCCGACATTGAACGGCGTGAGGAAGGCGGGACGCCGGCCATCGTGGAGTCGATTCGCGCAGGCCTGGTATTTTCGCTGCAGCAGGCCGTGGGCACCGATACCATCCAGGCCCGGGAGTCAGCGCTGGCCGAGCGCGCCATGGCGCGGCTGCGTGCCTGCACCAATATCGAGGTCCTCGGCAGCCACACGGCTGCGCGCCTGCCGATCTTCTCCCTGCGTTTTCGCCACGGCGATCGCGACCTGCACTACGGCTTTGTGGTGGCGCTGCTGAATGACCTGTTCGGGATCCAGGCCCGCGGTGGCTGCTCCTGCGCGGGGCCCTATGCCCACACCCTGCTGGGGCTGGACCGCGCCTGGAGCAAGCAGCTGGAGGCGGCCATTGTCGCTGGTGCCAGCCTGCTTCGACCCGGGTGGGTGCGCCTGAACTTCAACTACTTTATCGACGATGAAGAATTCGAGTACCTGCTGCGGGCGCTGGAGCTGGTCGCGGAACATGGCTGGAGGCTGTTGCCGCGGTACCAGGTGGATCCGGCGCAGGGCGTCTGGCGGGTGCAGGGTGTTGAGTCTGCCCGGCCAGATCCCATCGCGGACCTGACCTGGCTGCAGCGCCCGGACACAAAAGGCCAGACGGCACTGCCGCTGATGGTGCAGCTGGAAATAGCAGAGCGGGAGTTGACTCGCGGGCACCGTGTCCAGGCCCCGGTCGCCCTGGAGCTGGAGCCAGCACACGAACATCTGCGCTGGTTTGTAATGCCACATGAGGTGCCAGCGACAGAGCGTGCACGGTCAACACTGTAGGAGCCCAGTCTCTGGGCGATCGCGCGGGGACCGCGCTCCTGCGGACGATGTAGGAGCCCGCTGTACGGGCGATCGCGCGGGGACCGCGCTCCCACAGGTGATGTAGGAGCCCGCTCTGCGGGCGATCGCGCGGGGACCGCGCTCCTGCGGACGATGTAGGAGCCCAGTCTCTGGGCGATCGCGCTAGCGGGCGGCGGAGAAGGTGGGCGCCAGGGGTGCGGGCAGATGCGTTTCCTGCTCACAGCGCTCGCGCAGCTGTTCGATGCTGCCGCCGCGGTTGAACAGGGGGATGTCATCGCCCCGGGCAGCCACGCGCTCGGCTCGCAGTGCCTCCGTAGCCG
>JBLRXF010000173.1:0-6771 GCA_047920875.1 Haliea sp.
ATCTGGCTGATTTGCGCATCACCCTTGTCGACAAGGCCGAACGCGAACATCAGTCTCATGCGGTGGTGCTGCGGATCCGCGAACTTTTGCAGCCACTGCAAACCGAAGGGGTAAAGCTGAAAGTGGTTGAAGTGCCGCCGGGGCCGCCGGTGATGAGCACGTTGGTGGCGGAAATCTACGGCGATACCCTCACCCCCTATGCCAGCCAGCAGGAGGCGGCCCTGCTGCTGGCACAGCGGCTGCAGCGCGAGGCGCATGTGGTCGAGGTGGACACCTCGGTAGAGGACCCGCACCAGCGCCTGCGTTTTGTCACTGACAAGACCAAGGCGGCCCTGTCCGGCGTCTCCACCACGGACATCAACCAGATCATTGCCATGGCCAATCATGGCTATGTGGCGGGACACTTGCAGCAGCCCGGTGAGGCCCTGCCACTGCCGGTGCTCATGCGGCTGGCGCCCGAGCAGCGGGTATCCCTGCACGACTTTGAGCGTCTGCAGGTCAAGGGCAGGGCAGGTATTACCCAGGCCAGCAGCGCCCAGGGACTGGATGCCGCGCCCCAGCCGCTGGTAGCGCTTGGCGAGTTGGGCACGTTTGAGCGCGCCGCGGCGGAGCAGGCTATCCAGCGCAAGGACCTGCGGCCCGTGGTCTATGTAACCGCGGAGCTGTCCGGGCGACCGCCTGCGGATGTCATTGCCGATCTGGTGGCGGACCGGGGCGACGAGCCCGGCAGCGCCAACGCCTGGCAGGGGCGCAGTTTTCTCAGCGCCGGTGGTGGCGACGGCTGGAAGCTGGCAGATGACATCGAAGTGCGCTGGACCGGGGAGGGCGAGTGGCGCATTACCGTCGACGTCTTCCGTGACATGGGGCTGGCCTTCGCCTTTGCCCTGGTCGCCATCTTTTTTGTGCTGCGGATACAGACCGCATCCGCGGCTTTGTCACTGATTATCATGGCCGCTATTCCGCTGACGGTGATCGGCATCATGCCGGGCTTCTGGCTGTTGAACATGGTCGGTGAGCGGGAAGTTGCCGGGGCCCCGGATCCGGTACTGTTCACGGCTACGGCGATGATCGGCATGATTGCGCTGGCCGGAATCGTGGTGCGCAACTCGCTGATCCTGGTGGAGTTCGTGACCCAGGCCCGGGACCGCGGTGCCAGCGTCACCGAGGCCCTGCTGGAAGCCGGCCATGTGCGCATGCGGCCGGTGTTGCTGACTGCGGGCACCACGCTGCTGGGCAACCTGGTCATCATTCTCGATCCGGTGTTCAGCGGTCTCGCGCTGGCCATTATTTTCGGCATTATCGCCTCCACCCTGCTGAGTCTGGTGGTGGTGCCGGTGGTGTACCTGCTGGTTTTTGACAAAGCTGCCGAGGAGGCTGTTGCCAATGAATAGGATGCGGACCTGGCTGCCCGCTCTCGGCGCGGTAGTGCTGCTGGTATTGATGGTCGCCTGGATGGCGGGGATGTTCGACACCCGGCTGGCACCGGGACTGGGGCAGCGGTCGGTTGCGGGGCCCGAGCCTGTATACACCGTCGCACTGGAACAGGTGCCTGTACGTGAGCCCGTGGCCGGATCGGTGGAGGCGAAGCAGGCCACCATCGTTTCCTCGCGGATCATGTCCCGGATTCAGCGCATCCATGTCCGCGCCGGCGACCAGGTGAGCGAGGGCCAGTTGCTGGTTGAGCTGGAGAAAACCGATCTTGAGGCTCGCGCCGCCCAGGCCACCGACCAGATCAATGCCGTCCGGGCTCGGCTGACTGAAGCCGAACGCAATTTGCAGCGGGCAGTGGAGCTGCAGGGGCGCGGCCTGCTGTCGATGTCGGACCGGGATGCGGCCCAGGCCAACCGCGATACCCTGCAGGCAGAGCTGCAGAGCGCGGAACAGGGTCTGGCGGAGTCGCGGGCGGCGCTGGCCTACGCCTCAATTCTATCGCCCATCGATGGCCGCGTGGTGGACCGGTTTGCGGAGCCCGGCGACACCGCCGCGCCCGGTTCGCGCCTGATCTCACTCTACAACCCGCTGTCATTGCGGGTTGAGGCCCAGGTCCGCGAGCAGCTGGCGCTGGCGCTGGTGCTCGGTCAGCCCATCGCAGTGAGCCTGCCGGCTCTGGACCTGGATATCGAGGGTGCGATCGAGGAGATTGTGCCGGCGGCCGAGCCCGGCTCGCGCAGCTTTCTGGTAAAAATTCGCCTGCCCTATGACGAGCGCCTGCTGCCCGGCATGTATGCCCGGGTCCTGGTGCCGGCGGGCTCGGAGCAGCGCCTGTATGTGCCAACGGAACTTCTGGCCCAGGTCGGGCAGCTGTGGGTGGCGAGCGTGGCGGGGCCCGAAGGGCCCGAGCGCCGCTTCCTGCGGCTGGGCCGGGAGGTCGGTGACGGGCGTGTCGAAGTTGTCTCCGGGCTGGCACCCGGTGACCAGGTGCTGCCCCTGGACTGAGGCCGTGTGTAGCCCCGGGTGACGGGGTGGTCTCAGCTGCCGGTCTGCATGTTATCCGGTCCCCAGTAGGCCTTCATGCTGCTGATCTTGCCGTCGGCGCTGAACTCAAACACGTCGATCACATCCATCTGCATGCCCGGCATCAGCACCTGGAAGGGGAATGCGACGGCGTTGCCGGCGCAGCGGGCGGGGCCCGTGAGCTTCAGCTTGGCGCCGGCGCCAAGGGCGCCTGCATAGAACGCGCAAATGGCTTCCAGGCCGCGATGGGGTTCGGTACCGACGGGATCCTCGACCACGGCATCGTCGGCATACATGCCGCGAATAATATCGATATCACCCTGCTCAAAAGCCTCGACGTAGCGCTCTACCATGGCGATCTTGTGGCTGTTGTCCATGCTCTTCTCCCTGTCCTGGTTATTGTTGCTGCACGTCAGTAGCCGCAAAGGCTGGCATACCTGTCCTTGTGGAACCCCGTATCGCCGAAGATCTGCATGGTGACACGGGCGCGCTTGAGAAAGAAGCCGATTTCCAGTTCATCGGTCACCCCGATGCCGCCGTGCAATTGCACCGCTTCATTGGTTGCCAGCTTCACCAGTTCGTTGAGCTGCGCCTTCGCCAGGCTCGCGATCAGCGGTAGCTGCTCCGGCTTGTCGTCCACCGTGGCGAGCGCCTGCAATACGACTGAGCGCGCCAGTTCCAGCTCCGCCTGCAGGCGCGAGGCCCGGTGCTGCAGCGCCTGGAAGCTGCCAATGGGAACGCCGAACTGCACCCGCTCCTTGAGCCAGGCGACGGTGCGGGCAAAGACTTCTTCGGCGCTGCCGAGCATCTCCGCCGCCAGGGCGACGCGGCCGCGATCGAGTACGGCGTCCAGCCAGTCGCCAGCGGCTCCCGGCTCGCCGAGGATCGCGGTGGCCGGCAGGGTGACGTTGTCGAAGCGGATATTGGCCGCGTTGCGGCTGTCCACCATCACGGTGCGCTGGCACTCGACGCCGGCGCTATCGCGCGGCACCAGAATCACGCTCAGCCCCTCGCGGTCGCCGGGTGCGCCTGCGCTGCGCGCCACGACCAGCAGCAGGTCTGCCGAGTGGCCGTCGATAACGAAACACTTGTTGCCATTCAGACGCACACTGTCCCCCTCCAGCTCTGCGCGCGTGGCAACATCATAGGGGCGGTGATGGTGGCTTTCCTCCAGTGCCAGGGCCAGGGTCAGCCCGCCCGCCGCCAGTTGCGGCAGGTACGCTTCCCGCTGCGCTTCCGTACCTCCCAGCAGCACGGCGGAAGCGCCGATTACCGCGGTTGCCAACAGGGGTGACGCGGTCAGGGTGCGCCCGCTTTCCTGTAGCAGCACGCCGAGTCCGGTGAAGCCAAATTCGAGGCCGCCATAGCTTTCCGGCAGGATCACGCTGGCCCAGCCCAACTCCGCCATTTGCTGCCACAGCGTCTGACTGTAGCCGGTTGCGTCGCGGCTGTCGCGCAGGGCCCGCAGCGCGGTAACCGGTGCGTGCTCGCCAAGGAATTCCCGCGCGGTCTCTGCCAGCAGGCGCTGTTCTTCGTTCAGTACCAATGCCATTGCGGTCTCCTCAGGATTCTGTCGCTGCTTTCGGCGCCTGCGGAAGCTGCAGTATGTTGCGGGCGATGACGTTGAGCTGTACTTCGCTGGTACCCCCGGCGATGGTCATGGCCTTGGAGCCGGCCCAGAGGCGGGTGGTGTCCAGTTCCTCGGGGGTGAAACCGGGCGCTTCCCAGCCCAGGCCGCGGCTGCCCATGATGGCCAGCAGCAGCTCGTTTTTCTCCTTGATGGCTTCGGTGCCGAGGTACTTCATGCTCAGGCCGACCGAACTCTGCTGGCCGTTGGCGCGTTCCTCAAAACCTCGCATGTGGGTCAGGGCGATGGCGTGCATACGCATCTCGAAGCTGACCAGGTCGGAGCGCAGCTGGCTGTTGGCGATACGCCCGTCAACAAACTCCAGATAATCGCGCGCTGCCTGCACTGGCGGCACTTCCTGACGCGGTGATTCGCTGCCAATCTCGGCCATCAGCTTGCGCTCGTGCACCAGCAGGGCCTTGGCGACGGACCAGCCCTGATTGAGGCCGCCGACCAGGTTCTCCTTGGGGACGCGCACGTTGTCGAAGAAGGTCTGGCAGAATTCGGATTCGCCGCTGATCAGGGCGATGGGCGTGGTGCTAACCCCGGGGCTGGCCATATCGATCAACAGAAAGCTGATACCCTCCTGTTTCTTGGCTGTGGGGTCAGTCCGGACCAGGCAAAAGATCCAGTCCGACTTGTCCGCAGCGGTCGTCCAGATCTTGCTGCCGTTGACCAGGAAGTGGTCGCCCTGATCTTCTGCGCGAGTCTGCAGGCTGGCCAGGTCGGAGCCCGCGCCCGGTTCGGAATAACCCTGGCACCAGCGCAGCTCGCCGTTGACGATGGCGCGCAGGTGCTGCTGTTTCTGCTCCTCGGTACCGTATTCCAGCAGGGCCGGCCCGAGCATCCACAGGCCCAGGCTGTACAGGGGGCTGCGCGCCCGGATGCGCTTCATTTCCTCCTTCAGCACCTGGCCCTGCTGCGGTGTCAGGCCGCCGCCGCCATAGGCAGTGGGCCACTCGGGCGCGGTCCAGCCGCGATCGCGCATGCGCTCGAACCAGATCCGGCTGTCTTCACTGGCAAACTGACCGCGGCGGCCACCCCAGTACTGCTCTTCAGGGGTATTGGGCAGCCGCTGGGACGGCGGACAGTGGGCTTCCAGCCACTGCCGGGTGTCCTTGCGAAATTGTTCCAGGTCTTCCACGTGTGCGCTCCTCTTGTACAGCCGGTCGCCAAGGGTAATGGTCGCGGAGCCAGAAGCAACGACCTTTGCCGCTGCCAACGGTCCAGATCCCGGGCTGGTATAGAGCAGCAAACCCGGAACCCCCGGGCAATCTCCGGCAGCGGGTTCAGCGCCGTGTACTGCCCGCGTTGACCGCCGGGCCCTGGATGGTCATGCTCCGCGCTGAGCAATAATAAGGGGAACCGGACAATGCAGCGATTCGCGGACAAGGTAGTGTTGGTGACGGGTGCCGGCAGCGGCATTGGGCGGGCGGCAGCGCTGCGCATTGCCGCCGAGGGTGGCAGTCTCTACTGTCTTGACGTCAATCAGACGGGTCTGGATGAAACCCTCGCCCTGATCGCGGCAGCGGGTGGCGAAGCTGCCGCCCAGCTCTGCGATATCGCCGATGAAGTCCAGGTGCGGGCGGCGGTGGCGGCCTGCGTTGACCGCTACGGCAGCCTGTACGCATTGGTCAATATGGCGGGCATTCTGCGCTTCGACGACACCGATGCCCTGGAAACAAGTGCCTGGCAGCGGGTCATCGACGTGAATCTGACCGGTACCATGTTGCTCTGCCGGGAGGTGCTGCCGCATCTCATGGCGAGCGGCGGCAGCATCGTCAACGCCGCCTCCACCGCTGCCCTGGCTGGCCTCCCCTGTGGCGCCGCTTACTCCGCCAGCAAGGGCGGGGTACTGGCCATGACCCGCAGCATAGCCGTGGAGTATGCCAAGCGCGGGGTGCGGGCCAACTGCGTCTGTCCGGGGGACATCAATACCGGCATGACGGTGGCTATCAAGTGGCCGCCGAACATGGATTTCGAGCTGATCGGACGCATTTCCTCCCTCTCTGGGGCCAAGAGTCCCGAGGTCATGGCGGGTGTCATTGCCATGCTCGCTTCGGAGGACGGGATCCACATCACCGGTGAGGATATCCGGGTGGATGGTGGCACCCTGTCCTGAGCCTATTGTGACTCGGTCAGCGTAACGCTCACCTCGCGCTGCTGGTCGCCAGTGCGCAGGGTCACGGCCACGGTGTCCCCAGGCTGTCGGGCTTCCAGCAGGCTCAGGTAGTCGTCATTGCTGCGCACGGGTTTGCCGTCCACGGCCACGATCACGTCCCCGAGCAGGATTTCCCCGCGGGCGTTGCGATAGGCGCCGCGAATGCCGGCCTGCTCTGCAGGCAGGCCCTGGAAGACCCTGACCACGGGCAGGCCCTCTATCCGGTAGCGGCGGATCCAGCGATCGCTGGCCAGTTCCAGTCCCATGATCGGCCGCAGCATGCGGCCGTAGCTGATCAGCTGCGGTACCACTTCCTTGACCGTGTTCACGGGTATCGCAAAACCGATGCCGGCGCTGGCCCCGCTGGGGCTGTAGATAGCGGTGTTGACGCCGACCAGCTGGCCCAGGGAATTCAGCAGTGGTCCGCCGGAATTGCCCGGATTGATCGCGGCGTCAGTCTGGATGACGCCGCGAATGGTGCGGTTGCCGGGCGCGCGGATCTCCCTGCCCAGTGCGCTGACCACGCCGG
>JBLRXF010000174.1:0-6729 GCA_047920875.1 Haliea sp.
CAATAACCGAATACATAGACGTTGCACAACTCGTGCTGTACGCATTCTGGATCTTCTTCTTCGGTCTGGTCCTGTATCTGCACCGCGAAAGCAAACGCGAGGGCTACCCGCTGGAAACCAGTGGCCGCCAGCGACGGATACGCGTGGAGGGTTTCCCCGCCATGCCCACGCCCAAGACCTATATCATGCCTCACGGCGGCGGCACCCGCACGGTTCCACGGCCAGAGCCCGAGGGCTATGCCCTGGCGGCGGAACCCGTTGCCCGCCACCCCGGCGCGCCGCTGCATCCCACGGGCAACCCGATGGTCGATGGCGTCGGCCCTGCGGCCTGGGCAATTCGCCCGGACGTACCGGACCTGACCCACGAGGGCGGCCCCAAGATCATCCCCATGCGCATCGCCACCGACTTCTCGGTCGAAGAGCGTGACCCGGACCCGCGTGGGAAGCCGGTCATCGGGACTGACGGCGTGGTCGCCGGCACCGTGACCGACATCTGGGTAGACCAGAGTGAGCCACAGATCCGCTACTTCGAGATCGAAGTAGCCGGGCGCACGGCAGCCGAAAGTGACGCCTCCGCCGAGGGGACTGCCTCCAGAGGCAGCGTCCTGCTGCCGATCAATTTCGCCCGGGTGAGCAGCAAGGACGGCCACATCAAGGTGTTCTCGATCACCGGCGCCCAGTTTGCCGATGTTCCCGTCACCGCCAGTCCTGACCAGGTCACCCTGCAGGAAGAGGACCGGATTACCGCCTACTACGGGGGTGGCCACCTGTACGCAACGCCCGCACGCCTGGAGCCGCTCATATGAACGAGTACGACAACGAGCCTGTCCGCGGCCTGCCCGCGGATCTCCCCGCGGGGGAGCATATTCTCTGGCAGGGCGAACCGGGAACGGCGTCCATGGCCCGGCGGGTATTCCATGCCCACAAGGCGAGCCTGTATTTTGCCCTCCTTATCGGCCTGAACCTGGCGCTCACCACCGCCGCCGGCAGGCCGCTCGCAGAGGCGCTGCAGAGCACTCTGTGGCAGGCGGGGCTGGCACTGGCCGGTGTCGGTCTGCTGTGGCTGCTGGCATGGCTGTATGCGCGCTCGACCGTGTATACCGTCACCAACCGCCGGATCGTTATCCGCTTTGGCGTTGCCATACCCCTGATGATCAACATTCCGCTGGACAAGGTGGAGTCCGCTGACCTGCAGCAGTACGGGGACGGGAAAGGCAACATCCTGCTGCACACGCGGTCAAGTGCCCGCATTTCCTACTGGTCACTATGGCCGCATGTGCGACCCTGGCATTTCTCCCAGGTCCAGCCGATGCTCCGCGGAATAGACAATCCTGCCGCCGTGGCCGCCACACTGGCCGCCGCCGTGAACGCCGATGCAACAACAGCCGCACCAGCCGCTCGCACGCAGCGCTCCGAGCGCTCCCCTGCGGGTGCCGGCGCGGAACTGGCACTGTCCTGAGATCCGGTCATGAGCACTCTTGGACCGGAAGCCAGAACCACGCGACTCGCACTGCTGGGCATTGCTGCGCTGGTCTGCCTGATTGTCATTGGCGTCGCCGCTGCCAAGCTGGCAGGCTTTGATCCGCGGGAACCCATCGAAAGCCAACTCATCGCGAGCTGTGACTTGCGCTTTGAGGACGCCGGTACCGGCACTGTACACATCTACACCTGGCCCGATGACCGACTGGTAACAACGCTGGCACCCGGCGAGGGCAGTTTCATTCGCGGCGTGTTGCGCAGCTTCGCCCGCGACCGACGCAGCCGCGATCTCGACGGCGCGCAGCCTTTCAGGCTCGCACACTATGCCGACGGCACCCTCAGCATTGAGGACACCGCTACCGGCACCCTGGTGAACCTGCAGGCCTTCGGCCCAGACAACGCCGGAGCCTTCGCCAATCTGCTGCAGGCGGGCCTGGACAAGTCATGACAAGCTCGAGACGGCACCCGTGATGAGCTACGGACTCGCCCTGCTGACAGCGCTACTGGGCTGGTGGCTAAGCACCGGTGTGATTCTGTACCTGAATCATCTCCCGACCAGCACCTACCGCTGGAGCATGGGCGCGGCCACTCTGCTGCTCGGCACCTGCCTGTACACCCTGCCAACAGTAGCAGCAGACCCGGGTACTGCCGGGGTACTGCTGGCCTTCACCCAGGGCCTGGGCATCTGGGCCTGGCTGGAAATGAGCTATCTGATGAGTTTCGTCACCGGCCCCGCCGCCTTTGCCTGCCCCCCGGGCACCCGCGGCTGGCGTCGTTTCCGATTGGCTTTGGGCACCAGTCTCTACCATGAGCTGGCGGTACTGCTGGCTGGCGCAACGGTGTTTGCGTTGACCTGGAATGCCACCAACCAGGTTGCCAGCTGGACCTTCGCCACCCTGTGGCTTATGCGCTGGAGTGCCAAGCTGAACCTGTTTCTCGGAGTCGCCAATTTCCATGCTGAATGGCTGCCGGAAAAATTGCGCTACCTCAGCACCTACATACAGCACAAGCCCATGAACCTGCTGTTTCCGGTCTCGATCCTGCTCAGCACGGGCGTCGCCATCGCCCTCCTGTTGGGGCACCTGAGCCCGACGCAGGGCGCCAGCCGGCTGGGAGACATGCTGGTGTGTACCTTGTTGCTGCTGGCGATTCTGGAACACTGGTTCCTGGTGCTGCCACTGCGGGATGGTGTCCTCTGGGAATGGGCACTGCGAGCCGACAAGGTGGACAAGACATTGACAAAAACAACTTCACTCGCTGCTGTCGACGGCAGCCGCTTTTCTCCCTGAGTTTCAGTTGACGACCTTCAGAACCAAGTCTATTCTTGTTCGCATTGCTGCGAGTGTTGATCGACATCGGACATCGATTTCGGGCTTTTGCAACTGTGACGATTGGCAGAAGGCCCCACTCAAAAAGATAACACATAGCCATGCCGCCGCAGCTTTCGGCCCTTTGGAGCCATGCCATGCCCAGTAAGATCCCCCGCGCCAACCCTTCCCTGATATTTGCCTCTGAGGGTAGCCAGTACCCTTCACTGGCGGACACGGATCGAGAAAGCCCCAGCATCAGTCAGGCCGAGTACGCTGCGGCCCTGGACGCAGAGGGCGCGGGCACACCCCTGCCGGTATCCATTTATGTGCACCTACCCTTTTGCCCCTCGCGCTGCCTGAGTTGCGATCACGACACGACCGTCACCCATGACGGCACCGTCATCGACCGCTATCTCGATTCGCTTGAACAGGAAGTCGCGCAGGTCACCGACCGGCTCGGGCGCAAGCGCCACGCCCTGCAGGTACACCTCGGTGGCGGTACACCCAATTACCTGTCCGACCCTCAGCTGGTGCGCCTGGCGGGAATCCTGGAAACCCATTTCACCATTGATGCCGCCACGGAGACGTCGCTTGAGGCAAGCCCCAAGCGCTCGTCCTGGACCCAGCTGGCTCTGCTGCGGGGCCTCGGTTTCCGACGCATCAATTTCGAGGTCCGCGACCTGGACGCGGGCGTACAGATGGCGCTGGGACGCTCGCATTCCCAGGCGATTCTGCAGGACGTCTTCGACAATGCCCACGGGGTCGGTTTCGAAACGGTAAGCATGGACCTGGTTTACGGCCTGCCCAACCAGACCCTGGCCAGCATCCGCCGCACCATCAGCCAGATCGTGGAGCTGCAGCCGGACCGCGTGGCGTGCTTTGCCTACTCCCGGCGTCCGGAAGCCTTCCTTCATCAACGGGCGATCAATCCCGCCAGCCTGCCCTCCCTGGGAGACAGACTCGCCATGTTCAACGCCGTGGTTGAGGCCATGACCGCTGCCGGCTACGCCTGGATCGGCCTGGACAGTTTCGTCAAGCGGGATGATAGCCTCGCAGCTGCAACGGCCACCCAAAGCCTGCATCGGAGCCGTATTGGTTATACCTTGCATGAGAACGCCGATCTATTGGGCTTTGGCACCAGCGCCATCAGCGAGGTCGGCGGCCTGTGCGTGCAGAATTACCCGGAAATCGCGCCCTGGGCAGACGCGATCAGCAACAGCATATTTCCGTTTCGCAAGGGCGTGCAGTGGAGTCGTGAGCAGCGCAATCAGCGCAACGCCCTGACTGATCTGATGTGCAACCTGGAATTGCCCATGACACCGGAGTTGTCCCATGACAACGGCGCACTGGGCAGCCTTGCGCAAGACGGACTGGTGGATATTTCCGAGCAGCGGGTCACTGTTACGCCACAAGGGCGTTTCGTGCTGCATCAGCTGTGGGGTGATTCCTCGCCGCAGTTCCGCTGGGCCAGCGCGCTATAAAGCGCGTCTAGCTCGCCAGCGCCGGACCCTGGCAACAGGCTGCAACTGCCTCTGCAAACTCTGACCTCAAGCGTGCCCATTCAAGCAGAAACCAGGGCGTAAACGCGCCGCTATCCGCAGCCACCAGTGCATCCACTTGCTGTATTTCGAACCAGCCCCAGGCGGCAATTTCCAGCGGGTTGCAACTGACCGGGGCCGACTCCGCTATGCAGCCAACGTACACGGTGCAGAGTTCGTGTTCCGCACCCGCCTCCCCGTAATGAGCCTGGTATTCAAAGCGGTAGAGGCGCTGCAGCGGCGCTTCCACACCCAACTCTTCACGCAGGCGGCGCCGGGTTGCCTGACCGTAGGACTCACCCTCGCGCGGATGACTGCAGCAGCTGTTGGTCCAGTAGCCGGGCCACAGGGGCTTGCCGTCACTGCGCCGATGCAGCAACACCTTGCCTGACGGGGAGAAAAGGAATATCGAAAAGGCCCGATGCAGCATGCCGCTGCCCAGGTGCGCCATACGCTTGCTGGCATGGCCAGTAACACTATCGTCTGAAGCAACCAGAATCAGTCGTTCACTGTCGAACGAAACCTGTTGCACACGCATTTTTACTCCGTTGTATACATGAGAATGCAGCCCGCAGAGATTTCTGCGGGCTTCACCCTGTCATGGCCTCTCGGTTGAACAGAATCCGCGGCGTCAACTTCTCGACGCGGGTAAAGCCTCCATATGCGCAGCCACTTGAGCGCTGGCAGCTGGTCCGTCCAACCAGTTGTAGCGATCGGTGCTGAGCAGGATGAAGTGAATCAACAGAGCCAGCGTGAACAGGAACGCAGCGAGTGCGACCAGTACCCGCCGGGGGTCAAATATCAGCCAGATTTTATGCATTTTTGCTTCTCCAGATTACTTGGGCGGCTTGCCGGTGCGGGCACCGGTTCCCCGCTAGTAGGGTCATGTCGCAGCGGCCTGTTACAGCCAGGGACGCCACATCCAGACCAGGACGTGAGCCACTACTGCCACTGCGGTGAAGCCCATGAAGCTCTTGACAAAAATGCCGTGAAACTCCTGTGCTTCGTTCTCGGTCAGCCCCGAAAGGCTACTGCTTTGTTCACTCATGGTTTTTCCTCCCATGTGAAACTCTCTCGCCGACAAACACCGCTGTTGCCAGCGGTATTTGCCAACTCCCTGCGCCGCCTGGTGTCGCACGTGGCAACACCTGGAAACGACTTCCTCGCGGTAACGCCAGCGTGCGAACACGACAGCCCCACCGACAAAGTTCTTGCATCGACATTACTTGCTCGCCTGCTGATGCAGACTGGCGGCATTACCCGTCAGCTTCTGCAGGCTGGGATAGTCATCCACCATGCGCGCACCGTACATGGGCTTGTAGGCACCCTGGTGGCAGGTGTTGCAACCTACCTTCAGAGGATCACCCAGCGGGCCCTTGCGGTTGTCCGGCAGATAGCTGGCGGTAGAGCCGATATAGACATTGTTCATTTCCTGGACCTGGCGGATCGCATGCCAGGCCTGCAGACGCTGGGGGGGGCTCTGCTCCCAATCGCCAAAGTTGCGGCTGTTGTGACAGTGCGTGCAATTCACGCCCAGGGAATCCGAGAAGTGCATCATCAACGAGTAGGTCCACTCGGTCTGCTTGATGGACTTGCGGCTGCCCGCGGGCAGGGCCGTATCGGAGATCACCCGGATATCGGCGTCCCCTTCCAGAAACGGGGTCAGGGCGTCATAGGGCAGCGAACTGTAGGCGGCCGCGGCCGAGGCGATGTTCTGGCCCGCGCTGGCAATACCGGCAGCGTGCGGCTGACCGGGATCCGTCGTCCATACGTACTCCGGGACTGGCTGGCCACGGTGGCAGGTATAGCAGGTGACACCGGTAGGGGCGACGTGGGCCTGATAGTCCTGGTTCGCGCGCTGAGTCATGGCCAGCATCACCCGTGACACCTTCTTGGTATAAATATCCTCGCTGGCAAAGTTGCCCGGCACGTGGCAGTAATTGCACCCCTGCTCCGGCGCAACCCATTCGGTCATCGCTGCCATGACCCGGGTGAACTGGCCAACGCTCAAATCGCCCAGTACCTGGACGTTCTCATAGACTTCCGAGGCCTTGGGTCCACCCTCAGGCACGGGCGGGATTTCCGCCGCGCTCGGGATATTCGCCTGCACCTTGTCGGCCAGGGTGCGGGGGTTGTACACCAGCTCCATGCCGGTGCCGCGATAGCCGCGCTGGACAGTATCCACCGGTGGCCGCTCGCAGGCACTCAGGGTCATCACCACGACCGCAGCCGCCACCAGGGGTAAACGCACTCTCTGCATCAGTTTCATTGTCCTGCTCCCGAGGTCAGGGGATCGAGCAGCGGCGCCGCTTCAAGCAGCGGATAAGCCGGCGCCACCCCGTGTTTCACTGCCCAGAGGTACCAGTTGTCCACCACGGTACCGGTAAGCAGAATGCCGATAC